>CAVFND010000025.1:0-12026 GCA_963623615.1 Oscillibacter sp. ER4
GCCGAGGACTGGGGCGGCGACACCATCGTCTGTCCGATCTCCGCCAAGACCGGCATGGGCGTGGATAACCTGCTTGAAATGGTCGCGCTGACCGCCGAAGTTGCCGAGCTCAAGGCCAATCCGAACCGCGCGGCCTCCGGCGCGGTGATCGAGGCGCGGCTCGACAAGGGCCGCGGCCCCATCGCGACGCTGCTTGTGCAGAACGGCACGCTCCATCAGGGCGACATCATCATCGCCGGCACGGCTGTCGGCCGCGTGCGCGCGATGATGAGCGACAAGGGCCAGAAGCTCACCTCTGCGGGCCCCAGCGTGCCTGTGGAGATCACGGGCCTTGGCGAAGTGCCCGAGGCCGGCGCACACTTCAACGCCGTCGCCGACGAACGCCTTGCCCGCGAGCTTGTCGAGCAGCGCAAGGAAGAGGAAAAGCGCAAGGCCAACGCCCCCATCACGAAGGTCTCGCTCGAGGACCTGTTCAGCCAGATCCAGGCGGGCGAGATGAAGAACCTCAACATCATCGTCAAGGCGGACGTCATGGGCTCGGTCGAAGCCGTCAAGGCGTCGCTTGAGAAAATTTCCAACGATGAGGTCCGCGTGCGCGTCATCCACGGCGCGGTCGGCGCGATCAACGAGAGCGACGTCATGCTCGCGGCCACGTCCAACGCCATCATCGTCGGCTTCAACGTCCGTCCCGACGCCGCGGCGCGCGACAGCGCGGCCCGCAACCACGTCGACATGCGCATGTACCGCGTCATTTACGACGCCATCGACGAGATCGAGGCCGCTATGAAGGGTATGCTCGCGCCGAAGTTCCGCGAGGCCGTCATCGGCCACGCCGAGATTCGCCAGACCTACAAGGTCTCGTCCGTCGGCACCGTCGCGGGCTGCTATGTCACCGACGGCAAAATTCAGCGCGCGTGCGATGTGCGTATCGTGCGCGACGGCATCGTCGTTCACGAGGGTCACCTTGCCTCGCTCCAGCGCTTCAAGGACTCCGTCAAGGAGGTCGCGCAGGGCTACGAGTGCGGCCTGAGCTTCGAGAAGTACAACGACATCAAGGTCGGCGATATCGTCGAGGCTTATATCATGGAGCAAATCGAACAGTAAGACAAAATGTGCCTTTCGGTAGGGGCGGGCGTTCGCCCGCCCTTGCTTTTTTCAAAGGAGGAATAACTATGGCAAGCAATCGCATTGGACGCATCAATGAAGAGATCCAGCGTGAGCTCAGCGCGCTCTTCCGCATGCTCAAGGACCCGCGCGTCCAGAGCGGCATGGTGACCATCACCCATGTGGACACGACGAGCGACCTGCGCTATTCGCGCATTTATGTGAGCGTTCTCGAAAAGTCGCTCGAAAAGGACGTCATTCGCGGCCTCAAGAGCGCGGCGGGCTATCTTCGCCGCGAGCTGGGCGCGAACATGTCGCTGCGCTACACGCCGGAGCTGCAGTTCATCGCGGACGATTCCATCGAATACGGCGCGCACATTTTAGAGATGCTGCGCGACCCGCGCGTGGTGAAGCCCGCAAACCCCGAAAACGAAAAGCTGAACACGGAGGATGAACAGGAATGACCGTTTCCGAAGTCGCGGCATACCTCCGCGCGCATGATAAGTACCTCATCCTCACCCACCGCCGCCCGGACGGCGACACACTCGGCTGCGCGGCGGCGCTGTGCGCCATGCTGCGCCAGATGGGCAAGACAGCGGGCGTTCTCTACAACCGCGAGACGACCGAGCACTTCGAGCAGTACGTTGAGCAGTATTGGGTCGCGGATGATTTTGACTATGAGACGGTCGTTTCTGTCGACCTCGCCGCGCTGAGCCTGTTTCCCGACAATGCCGAGATGTTCAAAACGCGCGTCGATCTCGCCATCGACCATCACCCGAGCTACGAGGGCTTCGGCAAGGAGAGCTGCGTGCACCCTGAATGCGCCGCCTGCGGCGAAATTCTCTGCGAGCTCGCGCGGGAATTAGGTCAGCTGACGCCTGCTGCTGCGCTGCCGCTCTATGTCGCCGTGTCGACCGACACGGGCTGCTTTGTCTATTCGAACGTCACGGCGAACACGCACCGCGTGGCCGCGGCGCTGATGGAGACCGGCATCGACTACCGCGCGGCCAACAAGCTGCACTTCCGCACGAAGAGCAAAAAGCGCCTCGCGCTCGAAGGGGAGCTGCTGCGCACGATGGAGTTCTACGACGAGGACCGTGTCGTCATCGTCGCCGTGCCGCAGTCGCTGCAGAAGAGTATGGCGCTTTCCGAGGAGGATATGGAGGACCTTGCGTCCCTCGGCGGGCTTGTCGAGGGCACGGACTGCGCCGTGACGATGAAGGAAACGAAAGACGGTGCGTGGAAGGTCAGCGTGCGCACGGGCGCGCGCGTCAACGCGACGCTCGCGTGCTCCAAGCTCGGCGGCGGCGGGCACCGCGCGGCGTCCGGCTGCCTCATCGAGCACGCGGACTACGAGACCGCGCGTTCTATGATCTTGAATGCCATCGCCGAAGCGGTTGCGGAGGAAGCATGAGCACGATCCGCAGAGCGGCGCGCGTCGACTTGGACGCGGTGAGCCGCATTTACGAGCAGATCCACACGGCGGAGGAGCGCGGCGAGGCCACGATCGGCTGGCAGCGCGGCGTGTATCCCGAGCGCGAGACGGCGGAAGCCGCGCTTGCGCGCGGTGACCTCTTCGTGCAGGAGCAGAACGGCGAGATCGTCGGCACAGCCATCCTCAACCAAACGCAGGTCGATTCCTACGAGGGTGCTCCTTGGCGCTATGACGCGCCGGACGACGAGGTCATGGTGCTGCACACGCTTGTCATCGACCCCGAGGCCAAATCGCGCGGCCTTGGCCGCGAGTTTGCGGCATTTTACGAGGGCTATGCCCTCGCCCACGGCTGCCGGTATCTTCGCATCGACACGAACGCGCGCAATGCGCGCGCCCGCCGGTTTTATCAAAAGCTCGGCTACGCCGAGATCGGCATCGCGCCGTGCACGTTCAACGGTATCGCGGGCGTGCAGCTCGTGCTGCTTGAAAAAAGGCTGCCGCCGCTGCGGCAGATCGCGGCGGACGAAGCGCCGCGCCTGAGAAATTGCGTGCAGACGCTGTCCGAGCATCACAACGAGGTGTCCGTCCACTTCAAGGGCAGCTATCCGAGCAGGCCCTATGACAAAACGCTGTCGCTTTTTGCGCAGGCGCTGGAAGACAAGTCCTCCAGCATTGCTGTCATCGAGGAAGACGGCGAGATCGCCGGCTTCTGCAAGGTCGACCTGCACGGTGACGGCACGGGCAAGCTCGACTATCTCGTCGTCCTGCCGCAGTGCCGCGGCAGGGGCTACGGCAAGGCCCTGATGGATTGGGCAATGGCGGTGTTCTCGGAGAGCGGCGTCCGGAAGATCGAAGTCAAGGTGGTCGACGGCAACAATGCCATCCACCTATACGAAAAATACGGCTTTCGCATGAACGCGCACATTTTGGTGC
This sequence comes from Oscillibacter sp. ER4, assembly GCA_963623615.1. Classification (GTDB taxonomy): domain Bacteria; phylum Bacillota; class Clostridia; order Oscillospirales; family Oscillospiraceae; genus Hominicoprocola. The sequence continues at coordinate 3,473 of CAVFND010000025.1, forward strand.
GCGAGCAGTAGAAAGAAAACTGCGTTTTGCCTGCCGGCAAAGCGCTTGTACGGCGCAAAGGAGGCCGCTTATGCCCAACGGCATTATCATCATCGACAAACCCGCAGGCTGGACGAGCATGGACGTCTGCGCCAAGCTGCGCGGCATTCTGCATGAAAAGCGCGTCGGCCACGCGGGGACGCTTGACCCCATGGCGACGGGCGTACTGCCCGTGTTCGTCGGGCAGGCGACCAAGGCCGTCTCCTTTGCCGAGGGGGGCAGAAAGGTCTATGAGGCCGTCTTGCAGCTCGGCCTTGTGACCGACACGCAGGACACGACCGGCGAAACGCTCGAAGAGCGCGCCGTGACCGTCACAGAGGACGACGTGCGCGCGGCGCTGCCGCGCTTTCTCGGCGAGATCGAGCAGATCCCGCCGATGTATTCAGCCATCAAGGTCAACGGGCAAAAGCTCTACGACCTCGCCCGCCAAGGCAAGGAGGTCGCGCGCAAGCCGCGCAAAATCACGATCTTTGATCTTACGCTGACGCAGGATTTGGGGAACGGACAGTACGCCCTGCGCGTCGTTTGCTCGAAGGGTACGTATATCCGCACGCTGTGCCACGATTTAGGTCAGGCGCTTGGCTGCGGCGGCTGTATGGCGGCGCTGCGCCGCACGGAGGCGTCAAACTTCCGCATCGACGAGGCCGTGACGATCGAGGACGTGCAGCGCGAGGGCGAGGCCCTGCTCCGCCCCACGGACAGCCTGTTCCGGCAGGATCCGGCCTACACCATCCCGAGCGCCGAGCAGGAGCGCAAGTGCCTCTGCGGCAATCCCCTGCGCGCAAAGCTCCCCGACGGGCTGTATCGCGTCTACGGGCGCGACGGGGCGTTCCTCGCCCTGTCGGAGGCGAAGAACGGCACGCTCACCTCGAAACGAAATTTTTTCAGCGTGTGACGCTGACGCAAAAAGGAAACCAAAACTATGAATGAATCCACAGTCATTGCCCTGGGCTTTTTCGACGGGGTGCATATCGGACACGGCGAACTGCTCAAAATGGCGGTGCGCCGCGCGCAGGAGCGCGGCTGCCGCTCGGCGGCGTTCACGTTCGACCGCTCGCCGCGCGAATTCGTCACGGGAAAGCCCGTGCCGCTGCTGACGACACCCGCCGAGCGCGCGAACATCATCCGCACGCAGTACGGCGTGCAGGAGGTCTTTGTCGAGCCGTTCGACCAAAGCATGATGACCATGCCGTGGGAGGACTTTATCTCCGAGCTTCTCGTCAAGAAGTATCACGCCGTGCACCTTGTCGCGGGACACGACTTCCGCTTCGGCCACAAAAATGAGGGCGATGTGGAAAAGCTCAAAAGCTACTGCGCCGCCCATGGCCTCGGCTGCGACATCATCCCCCGCGTCGAAAAAGACGGCGTGACGGTTTCCTCGACCTATATCCGGACGCTCTTGGAAGCGGGCGAGGTCAGGCTCGCCGCGGAATTCCTCGGCCACTATTTTTCCGTGGAGGGCACGGTGCGCCACGGCGAGGGTATCGGCAAAAAGTCCCTTTTCCCGACGGCAAACCTCATCCCAGAGGAGCACATCATTGCCCTCAAGCGCGGCGTGTACGCCACGCGCGCGCATCTGCCAAACGGCGAGACGCGTGTGGGCGTGACGAACGTCGGCGTGCGGCCGACGGTGAGCGACAAGAACAACGTGACGATCGAGACATATCTTGTCGGCTTCGACGGCGACCTGTACGGGCAGAAGCTGCAGCTCGACTTCTTCGACTATCTTCGCGAAGAGAAAAAATTCTCCTCCACGCAGGAGCTGCACGACATGATCGCAAAAAACGCCCGCGAGGCAGAAATGATCGTCAAATAAGTAATCGAAGTGAACGAGAGAACCGGCAGTTTTGAAAACTGCCGGTTCTTTTTTTGCGCCTTCATTTCCCGACAGGCTTTTCCTCTGCACTCGTTTACAATAATCCCCACACGATGAATTGACGCACAGGGAGGGACAGGCTGTGAGGGTGATCGAGCTGCTCAAAAGCAAGGAATGGTCCGGAAAGGTCATCGACTGCGTGCTGCGCTTTGCGCTGTCGCTCGCGCTTGCGGGGGCGCAGGTGTTCGGCGGCTATGCGCCGCTCGCGCTCGGCATGATCGGCGCATCGGGTGCGGGGGTGCGGGGCGTGAGCGCGCTTATCGGCGCGTCGGCGGGAGCTATACTGTTTCTGCCGTTTTCGCACGCGCTGCGGACCTTTGCCGCGGGCGTTCTGATCTTCACGGCGAACAATGCGTTTTTCGATCTGAAGATCTACAAAAAGCGCGCGTTTCTGCCGCTGCTGTGCGCGGGGATGATGTTCTCCGTCGAGTTTGTCTACGTCCTGCGCGACGGCGTGGGCGAGGCGGCGAACTGCCTGATGGCGCTGCTGCTGTGCGCGCTCGGCGCGATGAGCGGCCGCGCGCTCTTGTCGACGGGCGACAAGGAAAAGGAGGACCACCCCTACGCGCCGCTTTTCATCCTGCTCGGCGTGCTGATGGCCGCGTCCTCGTTCGAAACGGCGGACGGCTTTGCGCCGGGGCGCATCCTCTCGATGCTGGCGGTGCTGCTCTTCGCGTTCGAGCGCGGGAGCGCGTTCGCCATTCCGGCGGCGCTGTGCATCGGGCTTGGAATGGACCTCGGCGCGGGGGAAAGCAGCTTTGTTCATGCGGCGTCGTATGCGTTTTCCGCGGTGCTGGTGAACGTCACGGCGCGGGGAAACCGCGTGGTCTCGGCGCTGTGGTTCGCGATGAGCATCCTGTGCTTTGCCCTGCCGATGAACGCGCACGCGGGGCTCGTGCTGCTCTACGAGGGGCTGGCGGCGACGCTCTTATTCCTGCTGATCCCGTCGCGGTTCCTGCGCGGCAAGCGCCTTTGCAGCGATGAGGCGGCACAGGAGGACGCCGCCGTGCGTAAAAAGATCGCGGCCTCCGCCGCGGCGCTGCGCGAGCTTTACGACAGCATCGCCCGTCCGCGCACGCTGACGGAGGAAAACCCCGCCGCCATCTTCGACCGCGCGGCGGAAAAGATCTGCCGCGGCTGCGCGCTGTGCGACTATTGCTGGGAAAAGGAGTATCAGCGCACCTACACTGCGCTCAACGACGCGACGGCGGCGCTGCTGCGCCGCGGACAGGGCAGAGGCGAGGACTTCCCCTCATATTTTTCCGAGCGGTGCATCCATTTTTCGTCGTTTCTTGCCGCCGTGAACGGCGAGCTGCGCGCCTATCTTCTGCGGCGGCAGTACCGGCGGCTGCTGGAGGACGACCGCGCGAAGGCCGCGTCGCAGTACGCCCAGCTCTCCGAGCTGATGCAGAGCGCGGCGGATGGCGCGCTGCGCCCCGTGTCGACGCAGCCGGTGCACTCTTACGAGATCGGTCTTTCGCTGCGCCCCAAGCGCGGCGAGCGCGTGAGCGGCGACAGCGCAGCCCACTTTGAGACCGAGGACGGTACACTCTGCCTGCTGCTCTCCGACGGCATGGGCTGCGGCGAGGCCGCGCAGCGCGAATCGTCGATGGCCGCGCGGCTCTTGGAGCGCTTTCTGCGCGCGGGCATTGACGCGCCGCCCGCGCTCAAGACGCTCAACAGCGCATTGTCTCTTCGCGCCGAGTCGACCGACAGCTTCACGACGGTCGACCTGCTGACGCTCTCGCTCCGGACGCTTGAGGGCGAGCTCTACAAGTACGGCGCGGCGCCGAGCTATCTAAAGCGCGGCGGAACGGTGCGCCGCGTGACCTGCTCGTGCCTGCCCGCGGGCTTGCAGGAGGGCTCGCCCCCGCCGGAGGCGACGCACATCAAGCTCTCGCCGGGGTGCTTCCTTGTGATGCTCTCCGACGGCGTGGCCGACAGCTTAGACGACGAATGGCTGCAAAACCTGCTCGCGGGCTGGGAGGGGCACGATCCCCAGCAGCTCGTCGCGGCGATTTTGGCCGACAGCCTCGAAAAGCGCGGCGGCACGGACGACGCGGGCGTTTTGGCGCTCTACATTCCTGAGGACTCGGGCGGCGCGCAGGCGGTCTGAGCGCGCAAAATTTTTCTTTTCCCGTATAGCGCCCGCCGCGGCGGGCATACTGGAGGCAGAATGTTTTTCCATCGGGAGGTGCTGCTTTCAATATGGTCAAGGGAACATCGCGGAGAGTGATTGTGGTCGACTCGCCGGATACGGAGCTTTTTGAACAGGCCATTTTCATCGTGCGCAACGACGCCATGAACCGAAACGGCGTCACGGCGCAGCGATTGGTAGACGAAGCCTGCCGCGTGGCGCGCACCTGCGGCCGCACGGCAACATGCAGTAAGCGCAGCTTTTTCCGGCGCGGCTCACCCGCGCTGTGGGGCTGCATCGGCGCGGGCGGCATCGCGCTCGCGTGGCTGCTCAGCGTACTCATTTAGTCCATTGTTTTTCTCCTCCGTTTTTGGGCGCGGCGAAATTGCCGCGCCCGATTTTTTTGCGCAAAACAGCAAATCAGCGCAAATTTTTAATTTACAAGCGGTTATCAATGGACTATACTATAACCTACCGTATTTTATTTGACGAGGTTATTGCCATGAATGCTGACTTTTCCCGCACCCTTGCCCTGCTGCGGCAGGAAAAGGGGATCTCCCAGCGCAAGGCCGCGAAAGAGCTCGGCATTTCGCAGGCGCTTTTGTCCCACTATGAAAACGGCATCCGCGAGCCGGGGCTTGCGTTCGTCAAGAAGGCGTGCGACTTTTACCACGTCTCGGCGGACTATCTGCTCGGGCGCACGCTGGATCGCGACGGCGGCATGATCGACGCCGAATCGCTCTACGATTCGAGCGATGAAAAGGGCACGCTGCGCGGCAGCATCGCCGCGACGCTGCAAAAGAAGATGCTTGTCAACACCGCGGGCGTCCTCTTCGAGCTGCTGGGCAAGACGAACGACCGCACGCTCATCACGTCGGCGGGCAGTTACCTTGGCGGCGCGTTCTACCAGCTTTACCGCGCGCTGCACCGCGCGAGCGGCGGCAAAGAGGGCTACTTCGGCCTCGACGCGACGGCCTACCAGTCCGGCGCGGTGGACGCGCAGATGCGCGCGGACTACATCGCCTACGTCTCCTCGCTCGCGGCGCTTTCCGAAAAGGACGGCGCCTTCGCGCCCATGGAGGATGAAGCGCTCGCCGCCCTCTACCCCGGACTCATGCAGAGCGTGACGCAGGTGCTCCACAGCACCGAGGAAAAGACCAATTCCCTGCTCGGCAGGAAATAAGAACATTCCCCTGCGGCAAAACGCTTGGACGCGCCATTTGGCGCGCGGCGTCGCCTTGCCGACAACAAACAGGAGCAACAGCTATGAACGAAAAGAACATCCGAAATTTTTCCATCATCGCGCACATCGACCACGGCAAGTCGACGCTGGCGGACCGGCTTCTTGAAAAGTGCAACGCCGTTTCCGCGCGCGAGATGGAAGACCAGATCCTCGACAACATGGACTTAGAGCGCGAGCGCGGCATCACCATCAAGGCCCGCGCCGTCACGTTCGACTACACCGCCGCCGACGGACAGGTCTACACGCTGAACCTCATCGACACGCCGGGCCACGTCGACTTTAACTACGAGGTCTCGCGCTCGCTCGCGGCGTGCGAGGGCGCGCTGCTGGTCGTCGATGCCTCGCAGGGCATCGAGGCGCAGACGCTCGCCAACACGTATCTCGCGATGGAGCACGACTTGGAAATTCGCCCTGTGCTCAACAAGATCGACCTGCCCGCCGCCGACCCCAAGCGCGTCAAGCAGGAGATCGAGGACATTTTAGCCATCCCCGCCGAGGATGCGCCCGAAATTTCCGCCAAGCAGGGCATCAACATCGACGCGGTGCTCGAGGACATCGTGCAGAATCTCCCCTGCCCGCAGGGCGACCCGAACGCGCCCTTGCAGGCACTGATCTTTGACAGCTATTACGACGCCTACCGCGGTGTCATCGTCTACATGCGCCTGAAGCAGGGCACGATCAAGCCCGGCATGGAGGTCAAGATGATGGCGACGGGCGCGACGTTCAAGGTGCTCGAGTGCGGCCTGATGCGCCCGCTGGGTTTGGAGCCCGCGAAGCAGCTTGAGGCCGGTCAGGTCGGCTATTTCACCGCGAGCATCAAGGACGTGCACGAGACGCAGATCGGCGACACGGTCACGGGCGCTGAGAATCCCGCGAGCGAGCCGCTGCCGGGCTACCGCAAGGTGCGCTCGATGGTCTACTGCGGCATTTACACCGAGGACGGCAGCAAATATCCGGATCTTCGCGACGCACTGGAAAAATTGCAGCTCAACGACGCTTCCCTGACGTTTGAGCCGGAATCGTCCGTCGCGCTGGGCTTCGGCTTCCGCTGCGGTTTCCTCGGGATGCTGCACATGGAGGTCATTCAGGAGAGATTAGAGCGCGAATTTGACCTGGACCTTGTCACCACGCTCCCGAGCGTCATTTACGAGGTCTACAAGACCGATGGCACGATGGTGCGCGTCGACAACCCGCACAACTACCCCGACCCCGCGCACATCGAGCACGCCGAGGAGCCCTACGTCAAGGTGACGATCGTCACGCCGCCCGATTACGTCGGCAACATCATGCCGATGTGTCAGGACCGCCGCGGCGAGTTCAAGGACATGCAGTACCTCGACACCTACCTTGTCGAAATGCATTACGAAATGCCGCTCAACGAGATCATCTACGACTTTTTCGACACGCTCAAGGCCAACACCAAGGGCTACGCCTCGCTCGACTACGAGCTCTCCGGCTACCGCCCGAGCGAGCTCGTCAAGGTCGATATCCTGCTCAACGGCGATCAGGTGGACGCGCTGTCGTTCATCGCGCATAAGGACAAGGCTTACGCCCGCGCGAGAAAGCTGTGCGAAAAGCTCAAGGACAATATTCCCCGCCAGCTCTTTGAAATTCCCATTCAGGCGGCCATCGGCGGGCGCATCATCGCGCGCGAGACCGTCAAGGCCATGCGCAAGGACGTTTTGGCCAAGTGCTACGGCGGCGATATCAGCCGAAAGAAGAAGCTGCTCGAAAAGCAGAAGGAGGGCAAAAAGAAAATGCGCTCGCTCGGCACTGTGCAGGTGCCGACGGAGGCGTTCCTCGCTGTCCTCAAGCTGGATGAATAAGGAAACTGCAGTCGGAAAGACAGTAAAGGAGTGCGATCAGATATGCTTTTGGATCATTATGTCAGCGCCATGGACAGCTGGAAGGGAAGAATCGACAGCGAGACCGATTACGACGCGTTTCGCTGGCACCAGTGGGTGCAGCCCATCGATTTGAACGACGGCGGCGAGACGTTTACCGGCAAGCTCGGCTTTGCCTTTATCGGTTTTTGCAGCGACAAGGGCGTCGCGCGCAACAAGGGCCGCACGGGCACGGCGCTCGCGCCGGACTTTGTGCGCGGCCAGATGTCGGGCCTTCCCTGCACATTCTCGCAGGAGGTGAAGCTCTACGACGCGGGCGATATCGTCTGCGATGAGATTACGCTCGAGGAGGGCCAGCGCGAGCTGGGCTGCGCCGTGGAGGAAATTCTGCGCCGCAAGCTCTTCCCCATTGTGCTCGGCGGCGGCCACGAGACGACATTCGGCCACTTCCAGGGCCAGCACAATTTCTTGAAGGATCAGGGCAAGACGCCGGAGCTCGGCATCGTCAACTTTGACGCGCACTTCGATCTGCGCCCGTACGACATGGGCAACTCGTCCGGCACGATGTTCCGCCAGATGGCGGACGTCTGCAAGGCCGAGGGCACGCCGTACCACTACTTCCCCATCGGCATCCAGCAGCACAGCAACACTGTGAGCCTGTTCAAAAAAGCAGAGGAGCTCGGCGTCGACTATGTGCTCGCCAAGGATTTACAGGCCTCGAATTTAGAGTCCATCCTTGAGCGCATGGACCAGTTTCTCTATCAGTGCGACGACACGTACATCACCGTCTGCTCGGACGTCTTCTCGTCCGCGTTCGCGCCGGGCGTCAGCGCGCCGCAGTCGCTCGGCCTAGACCCCGAGATCGTGCTGCCGCTGATCAAGCACGTGCTGCGCACGCGCAAGGTCCGCGGGTTCGACATCTGCGAGATCTCGCCGCGGTTCGACCAGGATAATACGACTGCCAACCTTGGCGCGGTGATCATTTTTGCGGTGGTCAATACATTGTGCCGGCTCAACGGTCTGAGCGTCTGAAAATTCAGCGCGTCAGCGCTGCTCCTTATTTCCCTGCGCCGCGCAGGGGGGCGAATAAAAGGGGGATACTCTCTTTCACAAAAGAGAGTATCCCCCTTTTGATCCCCCGAGAGAAAGGTTTTAGATTGGCAGTCTCAGGCTTGAATGACCTTTATGCCTCCGGAATGGAAATGCCTGCGCGCGGCGTTGCCGCGTTTAGCATTGCAAGACGATTTGCCTCTGCTTCTATCATCCGCTGCCGCTCTGCCCATCTTGTAGGAGTGCGCAGTAATTTTCGCTTACCGCCAGTCTCCACAATGCGGCGAGCGTAGCAATGCCGCATTCGGCATGCAGTCTGCCGCCGAGGTAACGTCACTCGCGCCTCACGATAGTAAGGCGCGGTT
>CAVFND010000026.1:0-11941 GCA_963623615.1 Oscillibacter sp. ER4
CGCCGTGCCGCGAATTTCTGTTCGGCACGGACACGATGGGGCGCGACATCTTCTCAATGATCTGGTACGGCGGGCGGCTGTCACTGTTCATCGGCACCGGCTCGACCGTCATTTCAACGCTGCTCGCGATTTTGTTCGGCGCGGTCAGCGGACTTGCGCCCAAATGGCTCGACGCGCTGCTGATGCGCCTGACCGAAATTCTCCTCAGCGTACCGAACTTGCTGCTCGTCATCTTCCTGCAGGCGATCATCGGTATGCCGAGCGCATGGAGCATCGCACTCGTCATCGGCCTCACAAGCTGGACGAGCATCGCCAAGGTCGTGCGCACCGAGGTGCAGCAGCTGCGCGCAAGCGAGTATGTCATCGCGGCCAAGTGCATGGGCGGCGGCTTTTTCCACATTCTGCGGCGCCACCTTGTGCCGAATTTCTTCTCCTCCATTCTCTTCATGGCGGTGATGAACGTGCGCAGCGCCGTCATCGCCGAATCGACGCTCAGCTTCATGGGCCTCGGCCTGCCGGTCGAGGTCGTGACCTGGGGCAGCATGCTTTCGCTCGCCAAAAAGGCGCTGATGACCGACGCGTGGTGGATCCTGCTGATCCCCGGCGCGTTTCTGATCGTGACGCTCCTTTGCATCACGAACCTCGGCGACTACCTGCGCAGCCGCACAAGCAGAAAGGAAAGCAACCTGTAATCAAAAGAGAAGGCACAGCCAATGGCTGTGCCTTCTTCCTATTTATGGAGTTTACTTCGCGTTCACGATGTTCATGAACTCTTCGCCCGTGATGGTCTCCTTCTCGTAGAGGCATTTTGCGAGCTCGTCGAGCTTTGCGCGGTTCTCGGTGAGGATCTGGATGGCCTTCTCGTGCTGCTTTTTCACAAGCTCCACGACGCGCTGGTCGATCTTCGCCTGCGTCTCGGCAGAGCACGCGAGCGACGCGTCGCCGCCGAGATACTGATTGTTGACCGTTTCGAGTGCGACCATGTCGAAGTCGTCGCTCATGCCGTAGCGCGTGATCATCGAGCGGGCGAGCTTCGTCGCCTGCTCGATATCGTTCGACGCGCCGGTTGTGACGGAGTGGAACACAACCTCCTCGGCGGCGCGGCCGCCGGTCAGCGTGGCGATCTTGTTCTCCATCTCGGCCTTGCTCATGAGGTAGCGGTTGCCCTCTTCGACCTGCATCGTGTAGCCCAGCGCGCCAGAGGTGCGCGGCACGATGGTGATCTTCTGCACGGGGGCGGAGTGGCTCTGCATCGCCGCGACGAGCGCGTGGCCGATCTCGTGGTAGGAGACGATCTTCTTCTCCTCGTCGGTCATGATGGCGTTCTTCTTCTGGTAGCCCGCGATAACGACCTCGATGCTCTCCTCCAGGTCTGCCTGCGTGGCAAAGCAGCGGCCGTCGCGCACGGCGCGCAGCGCCGCCTCATTCACGATGTTCGCAAGCTCCGCGCCCGAAGCGCCGGAGGCCATGCGCGCGATCTTGTTGAAGTCAACGTCCTCGGCGACCTTGATCTTCTTCGCGTGGACTTTCAAAATTTCTTCGCGGCCCTTGAGGTCGGGAAGCTCGACAGGCACGCGGCGGTCAAAGCGGCCCGGGCGCGTGAGCGCGGGGTCGAGGGATTCGGGGCGGTTCGTGGCGGCGAGGATGATGACGCCGTTGTTGCCCTCAAAGCCGTCCATTTCAGTGAGTAACTGGTTCAGGGTCTGCTCGCGCTCGTCGTTGCCGCCGTACTGGCCGCCGCTGCGCTTCTGGCCGATGGCGTCGATCTCGTCGATGAAGACGATGCAGGGGGCCTTTTCCTTGGCCTGCTTAAAGAGGTCGCGCACCTTGCTTGCGCCCATGCCGACAAACATTTCGACAAATTCCGAGCCGGACATTGAGAAGAACGGCACGTTCGCCTCGCCGGCGACCGCCTTGGCGAGCATCGTTTTACCGGTTCCCGGAGGGCCGACGAGCAGGATGCCCTTGGGCATCGACGCGCCGATCTCCTGATACTTGCTGGGGTTATGCAGGTAGTTGACGACCTCGGTAAGGTTCTCCTTGGCCTCGTCCTCGCCCGCAACGTCGTCAAACTTGATGCCCTCGGCGGACTTGACATAGACCTTGGCGTTGGACTTGCCCATGTTGAACATCATGGAGTTGCCGCCGCCCATCTTCTCCATCATCTTGCGCGAGAGAATTTGCCCCAAACCGATGAAGATGATAATGGGCAGCACCCAGCACAGGATGCTGACGAGCAGCGACGTCTGCTCAATCTCCTCACCCGTGGTGGAAACACCAGCATCCAGCAGGCGCTGCACAAGACCGTCGTCCGGCACCATCGCCGTCTTGTAGACGGCCTTTTCATCGCTGCTGGTGAAAAGGATGCGGTTGTCCTGCTGCTGGATCTCGACCTTGCCGATCTCGCCCTGCTCGGTCATGGCGACAAAGGTGTTGTAGTCCACCTCTTTGATCTGATGCTCGGCCATCCACGGCATCGCGATGAAGTTGAAGAGCAGCACGAGCAGCATCGTGACAAAGTAGTAGTACAGCAACGGCTTTTTCGGGGACTTGACTTCGTTCATAAAAATGCTTCCTCCGATCATTCAAATTTCCGGCAGAAAGTGCATACAAACGGGAAAAACTGAACGTAGCAAAAAGCCGGAGTTTTTGCTACGCTGAAAGAAGAGCCGGGCGGTCGAAACCGCCCGGAACTTAGCTTAGTCTGGAGTATAACACGGAAAAATATCCCTGTCCAGCACTCAAAATGAGAGTTTACAGTTTAGATACAAGGAGGTCACAGTTATGAAAAAAACGGCAAAGGCGGCTATATTTGTCACGGCTGCGGCAGCGCTCTATGGCGCGGCGGCCTACGGCGTGACGCGGACGCTCATGGACGTTGCGATGAAGCGCGAGGTGCCCAAGGCGCTCAAAAGCAAGGGCAGCGCCCAGCTCACGGGCGAAAAGCGCGACGAGCCCTACCGCGAGGCGCAGCGCGCCGCCGCGAAAAAGCTCGCCGCTTCGGAAACGGAGACGGTGCTGCTCGAAAACCGCGAGGGCTTGACGCTTGCGGGTCATCTCCGTGAGTGCGAACATGCCAAACGCCTCGTGATCGCGTTTCACGGCTGGCGCTCGGCATGGTACCGTGATTTTGGCCTGCTCGCGGACTTTTTTGCTCGCGAGCAGTGCAGCGTGCTCTATGTGGAGCAGCGCGCGCAGAACGAGAGCGAGGGCGACTACATCGGCTTCGGCCTGACCGAGCGCTACGACTGCGTCGACTGGGCAAACTGGGCGGCGGAACGCTTTCCCGAGCTGCCCATCTATCTCATGGGCGTGTCGCTCGGCGGCGCGACGGTGCTCATGGCAGCGGGCGACATTCTTCCCGCCGCCGTGCACGGCGTGATCGCCGACTCGGCCTACACCTCGCCGCGCGCGATCTGGCAGCACGTGATGGGCAAGAACCTGCATCTTCCTGTCCGCGCGGCGACGGTCATCGCCGACGGCCTGTGCAAAAAGAGACTGAACGCCTCGTCCGGCAGCTACTCCACCGTCGAGGCGCTCAAAAACACCGATGTTCCGATTTTACTGATTCACGGCGAGAACGACCACTTCGTCCCGCTCAAGATGGCGTTTGAAAACCGTGACGCCTGCGCCGCGCCCTGCAAGCTGCTCGTCGTGCCCGGCGCAGATCACGCGATGAGCTATTACATGGGCCGCGGGGCCTGCGAGGCCGCGATGCGCGCCTTCTGGGAGCATTTTGACAAGTGAGGGTTCCCCCTCACTTGTTCTCTTCTTCCGTTTCAAGGCTCGCAAAGCGCTTGGACGGGCGGTAGATCAGCACGGCGCAGAGGATCAGCACCGCCGTCACGCCAAGGCTGATGGGATAGACCCACATAACGGTCTGGAACGTCATGCTTGTCGGAAAGACAAACTTGACCCACGCGATGCGGATGCCGCACACGCCGAGCATCGTCAAAAGCGCGGGCGCGAGCGAAATGCCGAAGCCGCGCAGATATCCGGAGAAAATTTCATAGATCAGACAGAAGACATACGCCGGCAGGATCGTCGCCAGACGCACATAGCCAATGGCGATGACCTCAGGGTCGTTATTGAAGATCGCGAGCAGCGATTTCGCACTCAGCAGCACAACGACGACGGCGACGAATGTGGCGATGGCGTCCTCCAAAAAGCTGAGCTGCATCGTCTTTTTGCAGCGCTTGATCTGCCCTGCGCCGTAGTTCTGCCCGACAAAAGTCGTGCAGGCCTGTGAAAACGAGTTGAGCACGTCGTAGGCAAGAATCTCAATGTTGAACGCCGCGCTCGACGCCGCGATGACCACGGTGCCGAGGCTGTTGATGGCTGACTGGATGACGATGTTGGCAAACGAGAACACCGCGCTCTGCACGCCCGCGGGAAGACCGATGCTCAAAATGCGCTTTAAGCTCGCGCCGTCGATGCGAAGGGACTTCCACTCGACGCGCACCTTCTGCTCGGTGTGCGTCAGGCGGATGTAGAGCAGCGCCGCGCTCACGGCGTTGGCCGCCACCGTGGCGATGGCGACGCCGTTGACCGTCATGTGCAGCACAATGACGAAAAAGAGGTTCAGCAGCACGTTCAGAACGCCGGAGATCGCAAGCGCCGCGAGCGGCACCTTCGTGTCGCCGATGCTGCGGAAGATCGCGGCCTCAAAGTTGTAGAGCAGGATCACCGGCATGCCGAGCAGATAAATGCGCAGATACAAAAGCGCGTAGGGGAACACGTCGTCAGGCACGTTCAGGATACTGAGCAGCGGCGAGGCGATGAGCTCGCCGAGCAGTGCGACGGCTGCGCCGCCGAATATCGAAAATACGATCGCCGTATGCACGGCGCGCTTGACCGCCTTGTTGTCCCCGCAGCCGATGGCGGTAGCGATAACGACATTCGCGCCGAGCGCGATGCCAATGAAGAGATTGACGATGAGGCCGATGATCGGTCCGTTCGCGCCCACCGCCGCGACCGCCACCGTGCGCGCATCGCCCGTGAAGTTGCCGACGATCGCGACGTCCGAGGCGTTGAACAGCTGCTCCAAGATCGCCGTGGCGGCGACCGGCAGGGCGAAGAGCGGCAGCTTATTCCAGATGGAGCCGTGCAGCATGTCGATCTCGTGTTTTCTGACCGTTTTTTCCATAATCGATTCCAATTCCTTCTTTTTTTACTGGACCGAGCACCAGTATAGTGCCGCTGCGGCAAAATGGCAAATGTTTTTTCTGCGGCGTTCCTGCCGAGCATTGACAGGAACGCTGTTTCGCTGTAATATAGGCGCGCAAATGACAAACCTCCCGAAATTGCGAGGGTTCTCTATGGATTATTACCTTTTGACCGATCTGGTCGCGCGCGTCGGCTATCATCTGGCGCTCAGCGGGGCGGAGACGTTTCGCATCGAAGAGACGATGCGCCGCATCATCGGCGCCTACGGCATCGAGTGCCAGGCCTTTTCCATCCCCAACTGCGTGATGGTCAGCCTCGAGGCCGCCAACGGCAAGCCCCTGATGGTAATGAAGCGCGTCGGTTTCCACGGCAATGACTTGGAGTCGGTGGAAAAGCTCAACGCGCTCTCGCGCCGCATCTGTGCCGAAACGCCTGACCCGAGCGTCGCCGCGCAGTGGCTCGACGAAACGCTCAAGGGGCGGCGGCACTACTCGGTGCCTGTTTATTACCTGGGCAATTTCTGCGCCGCGTCGGGCTTTTGCCCCGTCTTTGGCGGCACGCTGCGCGACTGCCTGTTCGCGGGCCTTTTGGGCCTGATCATCGGCTTTGTCTCGCGCCAGATGGACAAGCGCGAGACGAACCCGTTTTTCAGCACCATCGCCGCGGCGTTCGCAATGGCTGTGCCGGCGTATCTTGCCGCGGGCTTCCACCTCGTCGACTATGTCGACTCTGTCATCATCGGCACGTTGATGATCCTGGTGCCGGGGCTTCTCATCACAAACTCCATGCGCGACATCATCTACGGCGACACGAACTCCGGCATCAATCGCATCGTGCAGGTGCTGCTCTCGGCGTTCGCCATCGCGCTGGGCACGGCGGCTGCGTGGCGCGTGACGATGAGCGTCTACGGCGTGACGGCTTCGTCCGGCTCGGCGAGCTATCCCGCCTGGGCACAGGCCATCATGATTCTTGTCGCGTGTACTGGCTTTTTCATTCTCTTCAACGTGCACGACTGGGGCAGCATCCTCTGCGCTGTCGGCGGCGTGGTGACGTGGATGGTGTACCTCCTCTGCCGCGAATGGGGCATGGGCATCTACGGCATGAACTTTTTCGCCGCCATCGTCTCGGCACTGTATTCGGAGATCATGGCGCGCTCGCGCAAATATCCCGTCACGTCGTATCTCGTCATTTCGAGCATTCCGCTGCTGCCGGGCGCGGGCATCTACTATACGATGAGCCTCGGCCTTGAGGGCAGCGTGCAGGCCGCGGTGCAGAAAGGCCTTGAGACCGCGGGCATCGCGGGCAGCATCGCCGTCGCGATGCTGCTGGTGTCGACGATTTTCCGCCTTGTCACCGCGCAAAATGGGAAAAATAAAAGTAACGCTCAAAAATAAAAAACTGCCGCTCCAATGAGCGGCAGTTTTATTATTGCAATGTGTCGATATAGGCGTTCAGCGCGGCAAAATCGCCGCGGGGATAGGCGCTCAGGTCGCGGCCTTTCGTGTTGATGAGGCAGTCGGTCAGAAGAAACACGTCCATCCCGGCCTCGCGCGCGGCCATGTCCTCAGCCGCGTCGTTGCCGACCATCAGGCACTCCTCCGGTTTGACCCCCAGCGTGTGCGTGACCTCGATGTAGTAGGCGGGATTCGGCTTGCAGAAGGTCGATGCCTCGTAGGTGGTGTAAACTTCAAAATCCTCCGGCGTCAGGCCAGCCCAGCGGATGCGGTTCTCCGTCGCCACGTGGGGGAAGATCGGATTCGTCGCCAGCGCGGCACGGTAGCCGCGCTCTTTGAGTCTTCGCACCGTCTCCGCCGACGCGGGGTTGAAGCCGCAGATCTCGCGCGCAGCGTTGAACTCGTTGGCGTAGAAGTCCTCGAAAAGACTCTGGTCGCTCCGGCACTTTTCCTCGCCGTAGATCATGGCGAACTTTTTCCAGAAGGCCTGCTCATTCGTGCAGCTGCCGTCGTTTTTGACCATGGCCGCCGTGCCCGCCCGGATGGCGTCGACAAGAGATTTGGGCTCATAGCCGTAGGGCGTGAGCTTTTTGGCAAGGAACTTGAAGTATCCGGTCGTGAACACCTCCTGATCCATCGGCAGCAGCGTCCCGTCCAGGTCGAATAAAATGGTCGTGATGTTCAATGTGAGTCTCCTTGGGGATAAATTACGGCAGCAGCGTTCCGCTGCGCAGGTCGATCTTGTGCGTGACGGTCGCCTGACCGGCGCTGTCCGTCCGGCGGGCAGAGAGCGTCAGCACGCCGCCGCTGAGCACGGGCGCGTTCTCGCCGTCCTGCCAATTAAAGTAGTATTCGCCGTCAGGAAAGAGCTCTGCCGCCTTGATCGTCACCGCCGCCTCGCCGCTTCTGCGGTAGACGAAGGTCGCGCCGGACAGGTTGGAATAGGGAACGCCCGCATATTCGGACTTGTCCGCACTGTAAAAATACGTCTTCTGCCCCAGCGCGGCAGACGGTGCGGAGCTTGCAAGCAGCGCGTCCTCAAGCTCGGGGCGGAACTGCTCGGCCGAGCGGATGCTCAGGCCGTTTTTGGCGTCGAAGTGATACTCCCAGCCGAACTCCTCCACGGCAAAGCGCCACGTGAGCGGAAAATAGGTCACGCCGCGGAAGTTGAGCAGCGGATACGGCTCAGCGGAATTGTCGAGGCATTTGCCCTTGTCCACCGTGTTGACGGCGATCTGATAGTCGGCGACGGTCGCCTTGGCGGTCGCAGTGTTTTTACCGGTCGCAGGCGTGTCGGTCCACGTGTCCTCGCTCGCGTCGCTGTAGCCGACGAACAGCGTGCCCTTGGGCTCGGTCTGATACCAGCTGCTCTTGAGGTGCAGAAAGCGCGAGGCGTGGTAGGTCATGGGAAAATACGTAATATCGCGGTAGACGATCAGCGGATAATCGCTGTGCGCGCTGTCGATTTTGGTATCGTTGAGCGTAACGGCAAACGTTGGGAGCGTGACGGTGACGGTTTTGCCCTTGTCCGCCGCCAGCGCGGAGCTCTGCAGCAGCAAAAGCAAGGTGAGCAGAAGAGTCAAAAACCTGCAGCGTTTCATACGGCATTTCTCCTGAGTGTTGATGGGAGAATTTTACCATGATTCCGGGGGTAAGTCAAACAAGCCTCATCACTCGCCGCGCTCTTTCAAAAGGTCGATGATCTTCTGAAACCCGAAAAATGCCATGCCGGTCAAAAATGCAGGGATCCAGCAGCGCAGTGCGTCGGAGAATACAAAATGCCACGAGGCGGAATTGATCGAGTTCAGGTCAAGCTGGCTGCCCGCGCGCAGCCCGAGCAGGAAGCCGACGGCGAAAACAATGATGGCGAGATGACCGAAAAGATCGCCGCCCGCGAGCCGCTCCGCGCGTGTGGAGACGCGCTTTTCACCCGGGTAGAGCAGCGCGTTCGGATCGGTCTCAAGCGCGGCGCTGATGCGCACCAGCATATCGAGGTCGGGGTAGGAATTGCTCCGCTCCCAGCTTGAAACGGTTTGGCGGGAGACTGAGAGCCGTTCCGCGAGCACGTCCTGCGAAAGATTCGCCTGCTTGCGCAGGCGGCGCAAATTGGAACTGAAATCAGACATACGGCGCGTCCTCCTTTGCTGTGCCGATTATAGCAGGAAAGCGGCGCGCAGGCAAGCAAAGGTTCTTTGCAATCGAATATTTGCCCTCCAAAAGCACCAATGCCGTCTTTTCTGCACATTCTGTCGAATTCTTCGGCGCAAGTGCGCCGTACAAGTGTTTTGCCATAGGCAAAACCTTGGCGGAGGGGCAATTTACTTGCCCCGAGCATTTTAATTTCTAACGGAATCCAAAAAAGAGAGACAGCCGACAGCTGTCTCTCTTTTTTGGTGCCTCGTCGGGGATTCGAACCCCGGACACCCTGCTTAAAAGGCAGGTGCTCTGCCAACTGAGCTAACGAAGCGTATTCTATATCAACCACCGAGGCGGTAAAAAACTGGCAGGGATGGCTGGACTCGAACCAGCGAATGAGGGAGTCAAAGTCCCTTGCCTTACCGCTTGGCTACACCCCTATTGGGAAGAGAGGGCTGGGATCAAATCCCATCCCTCTCTTTTTGTGGGGTGGGTAAAGGGACTCGAACCCTCGACACCCGGAACCACAATCCGGTGCTCTAACCAACTGAGCTACACCCACCACATATCCTGTATCCGTGCGATATTTGCTGCTTTGCTGAAGGACGCCTCGTAAATGGTACGCCAGAAGGGATTCGAACCCCCGGCCTACTGCTTAGAAGGCAGTTGCTCTATCCAACTGAGCTACTGGCGCGAATTGAATGGAGCAGGTGACGGGAATCGAACCCGCATCCCCAGCTTGGAAGGCTGGTGCCCTAGCCATTGTGCTACACCTGCATGCGCCCTCCGCAAAAATCGTCAGCTCTGTTATAATAGCATCAGTGCCCCGTTTTGTCAACGCTTTTTCTGAATTTTTCTGCACTTTTTTGCGTTACCTGAGTAGAGCGGCCAAAAGCCTTGCACCATCAGCAGTCTCCGGCCTCGCAAACGCGCCGCACAGCCGCTCGGGATGCCATTGCACGGCAAAAACGGGGAACGTCCTGTGGCCGACAGCCTCGACCGTGCCGTCCTCCGCGCAGGCGAGGACCTGAAGCCCCGTCCCCAGCCGCCAGACAGCCTGATGATGCGCGCTGTTGACCGTGCAGCACGCGCCGTACAGCTCGCGCAGAAGCCTCGGCGCGGTGTTGACCGCATGCAGCCGGTCGACGCCGTCAATTTGGCTGTGCCCATCGATATGCTGGCGCAGCGTGCCGCCGAAATAGACATTGAGGACCTGCAGCCCGCGGCAGATGCCGATGACAGGTTTTCCCGCGCGCAGGAAGTCATCGATCAGCGCAAGCTCGCGCGCGTCGCGCGCTTCGTCAAGACTTTCCGAGCCGTTCAGCGCTTGACCGTAAAAGCGCGGGTGCACGTCGCCCCCGCCGGGCAGCAGTAAAACGTCCGCACCCTCCGGCGTTTCGGCAAGCGGTGCACCGACGAGCGCAAGCGCATTTTCGTAATTTTTCAGGCGTACCGATAAATAGACTGTCTTCATACGCACAGAATATGCCACGAATGCGAAAAAAGACCTTGCAAGACGCAAAAAGTTATGGCATAATAGTTTGGCTGATAACAGCGAGCTGAATAGGTAGCGGTATCGAAGTGGTCATAACGGGGCTGACTCGAAATCGAGTCGGTCGCTTTCCGGGGTGACCTCGCAAACCCTTGATACTTCAGGCTTCTTCCGCTTTTCTACACTTTTTCAAAACTGAATATCTACGGTTTTTCTACGCTTTGTCTACGATTTCTACGCTCGGTTCTCAACCAGCCGGAAACCCGCAAAGCCTTGAGAATACAGCATGGAGATGTATCGAAGTGGTCGTAACGAGGCTGACTCGAAATCAGTTGACGGGTCAAACCGTCCGGGGGTTCGAATCCCTCCATCTCCGCCAGAGCCTGCAGTGGACATCCCACTGCAGGTTTTTCTTTATGCCAGCTGCTCCTCTTTCTCAGGGCGGTTGAACATACCGTTCATGGCATTTGCCGACGCCTCCTGTGCCGAGTAGTCAAGGTGTGCGTAGATATCTGCCGTGGTGGAGAAGGTGCTGTGACCGAGCCAGATTTGAATCTGCTTCATGGAGATACCGTTGCTGAGAAGCAGGCTGGCGCAGGTGTGACGAAGATCATGGAAGCGAACCTTGCGAAGCCCGTACTTCTCGATGAGCCACGAGAAATGCTCCGTTACATAGTTCGGGCGCAGAAGTTTTCCGCACTGGTCAACGCAGATGTAGTCGAGGTAGTCCCGGCAGTAGCTTTTTTTGAAGAGCCTCCGGTACATCTCCTGCTTCTCTTTCTCCTCCAGCAGGATGATTCCTACTGCTGGAATCAGAGGTAGTGTTCGGAAGCTGGATTTGGTTTTCAGGACATCCTCGCCCATCGGGACGAACTTTCCATCCACCTCTGCTTCGATGACCTTGTGACTGATGGAGATCGTCTTGTGTTCCATGTCGATGGCGCTCCACCGTAGTCCGAGGACTTCGCTTCGCCGCAAGCCATAGTATGCGGCGATTTTTACGCACAGCTCCAGCGGATCACCGGACACGGCGTCGAACAGAGTGAGCATCTCCTCCTCGCTGTAAAAACTGCCGTGGAACACATTTTTCTTGGGACGGTCTACCTTGTCAGCAGGATTCTTAAGCAGGATATCCTTTTTGACTGCTGTCTGAAGTGCCTTGCGGATAATTGCGTGGTAATGAATGACCGTGTTCGTCGTGCAGTCATCCGCCAGGATGCTCTGGTAGAAGTCTTCAATGTGTTGTGGGGTCACTTCCCGCAGCTGGAGTCCCAGCGGCGTGAAGTATGGCAGGATTCTTGCCTTGATCATGTTGGAGTAGCTTTGGTAGGTCGCCGTTGCGAGTGAACTGCGGGTCGATTGAAGCCACTTTTCCATGTACTCAGTAAACGGGAGCAGGGCATCGGGATGCGTGTTCTCGGCAAGCTCCTTTGCTTTTGCCTCTCGCTCCAGCCGTTCTTCTTCCTCTCGCTCATATTGGAGCCGAATCTCATCAAACGCTTTCTGGGCTTTGCGTGCGCTGGTTCCCTCGACGGGAAGGCGCATGGGTACCCATTTGCATCTGCGGCGGCCATTGACCTTCAGGTAAAGAACCGCATAGTAAAAACCGTTTTTTTGCTGCAGGCAGCCTGTTATCATAATGTCCTCCCTAAATATTATTGTGCAATAGTACCGAATCAACTGCAAAATGAGC
>CAVFND010000027.1:0-11925 GCA_963623615.1 Oscillibacter sp. ER4
CGGCATAGCTCAGTTGGCTAGAGCATGCGGTTCATACCCGCAGTGTCCCCGGTTCAAATCCAGGTGCCGCTACCAGATGCACGGGATGCGAAAGCATCCCGTGTCTCATATGGCCCGTTGGTCAAGTGGTTAAGACACGGCCCTTTCACGGCTGTAACATGGGTTCGAATCCCGTACGGGTCACCAATTCGGAGGCTTAGCTCAGCTGGTTAGAGCGCCTGCTTCACACGCAGGAGGTCACTGGTTCGAGTCCAGCAGTCTCCACCAAAGCCCTTGGAATCTCTATGATTTCAAGGGCTTTTCTTTTGCTTTCTAAGAAAATCTGACCGCCTGATTTTTATATCTTTTTCTATCAATCAGGAGGTCTCATCATGGGCAAAAAAATCACAATGTTCTCCACCGAAAGCAGCAGTATTCAAGAACGATTTGAACAATATCTATCTTCTGCCTCTGCAAAAGGTCTGTCTTCAAAAACCCTCAAAACATATCGACAGCACTTTCACTGCATCTCGAAACATCTTGACATCACAGCCCCACTTTCTTCTCTTTCTCGCACACAGGTCGATGCAGCAATCGTATCTATCTATCAAAGCCCATCGATCTGACCGCGCTGCACGCGGCGCTGTGCGAGGTCCTGCGCGAAAATCGACAACAAATCGCAATTGAAACAATAAAAAATACGCTGTGGAATCATCCACAGCGTATTTTTCGTTTTTGAGAGAAGTCCTACTTCGCCATCGCGCGATAGAGGAACGTGACGATCTGGGCGCGCGTGCAGTCGGCGTTCGGGGAGAAGGTGGTCGTGCTCGTGCCGTTGGTCACATTGTTTGCGACCGCCCAGTTGACGGCGGAGGCATAGTACGCGCTCGCGGCGACGTCGGTGAAGCTGCTCGCAGAAGCCGCGGCCGGGCTTTCGTTCGCTCTCCACAGGAAGGTGACGCTCTGGCCGCGCGTGACGGTCGCGTCGGGGGAGAAGGTGGTCGCGCTCGTGCCGGTAGTCACATTGTTCTCGACGGCCCAGGCGACGGCCTTTTCATAGTACGCGCCGCTCTTGACGTCGGTGAACGCGGTGGTCGTGGACTTGGGCTCGGGAGAACCGGCGGCTCTCCACAGGAAGGTGACCATCTGGCCGCGCGTGCAGCTCGCGTTGGGGGCGAAGCTCGTAGCGCTCACGCCGGAGGTGACATTGTTCGCGACCGCCCAGGCGACGGAGTCGGCGTAATAGGCGTCGTCGGCAACGTCGGTAAAGGGCAGGGACGCGGAGCCGTCATAGTTCTTGTCACTCAGGACAGAGGAGAAGAGGAAGTTGCTGATGTAGGCATACTCGTCTCTCTGGTGGACCTTGTTGGTCAGGGAGTTGGCGAAGAGGACGACGTTCATGCCGTTTTCCTGATAGGCAAACGCCTGCACCGAGCCGTTCATATACGCCTTGAAGTTCGCGGCGCGCTCGGCGGTGTTCGTGGGGATGAAGCCCTCCGTGGGCGTTTTGGTCTTGTCGCTCTTGACGAGGACCGTCGCACCGGACGGGACCTTAGAGAAGAAGCCGAGTCCGTAGGCGTAGAGAATATCGTCGCCGTCAGCAATGTAGCTCGCGTTCACAAGGGTCTTGTTGGGATAGACAACAGGGGTCAGGCAGTCCATCGCACCGTCCAGCTCGGTGTATTCCACACCGGCGATGAGGTCGGAGGCTGAGGACGCCGCGGAATAGCTGTAACCGATGTACGGCAGACCGCTTTTCACGGCGGTCTTTGCGGCGGCGTCGAGCTTCGTCGCACCGATGGCGGCGTCCGCCTTCGTCACGTCCGAGGTCGTGGTGAAGCCCATGAGGTTCATCGCGGCGGTATCATAGTTCCAGCCGGCGCTCTGGCTGATCTGCGGGGTGTAGACAAAACCTGTGCCGCTCTCAGCGGGCGTACCGGAGACGTAGACGGTCGGGGACTTGGTGATGATCTTCGCCTTCACGCTCGTCTTGTCAACGCCCGTGGCGGAGAGCAGGTACTTGCCCGCGACGCTCTGATAGTCGGCGTAGGAGCAGATGAAATCGCCCATGTAGTCGCCGGACGTGACCATGCCGACGGTCTTGCCGGCCTTGAGCAGTTCGTTGACGGCGGCGGTGGAATCTTCAGAGGCGTTGGAGATGATGACGTCCTTATCCTTATCGCCGGTGAAGCAGGAGGTCAGGCCCTTGGTGTAGGCGAGTGCGTCGTCGTGATCCATCGCGTCGCCGCAGACGGCGGCGATGGTCTTGTAGGCGGCGGGCTCGGCCACGGTGACCATGTCGAAGCCGCGCGTCTCGTTGAAGGACGTGATGCCCTCAGAGTAGAGGACGGTCCAGCCGTTGATGAGCGTACCGTCATACAGCGCGCCGTTGGCGACAGAGCGCTTGGCCTGATACATCGAGACGATCATCGTGCCTGCGGGATAGGTGACGCCGTCATAGGTGAATTCCTTCTCGGTCACGTTGACCTTGACGTCGTTTCTTGTGAGCCACTCCATCATATCGGCCGCGGCCTGAAGGTTCGTCTGGTTCTTGCCGTCAAGCGGGATGATGTAGCACTCGGGATAGAAGTTGCCGTTCTGGCCCGTGCCGTTGTACTCGGGACGGAAGACGTCCATCTCCGCGCCCTCAACGTCATTTTGGTCGCACAGCCACTGGCCGACCAGCTCATATGCATCGGAGTTGAGGTTCTTCACGCCGCGCTGGAAGATGGTGACCTGGGATTCAAGATAGGAGAGCTTTTCGGCGGCCACATACTCGGCCTGACCGAGGATACCGTACTGGACGGCCTGCGCGGTCTCGTCGTTGTAGGCGGGCAGCTCAACGGTATAGGCAACGGTGCCCTGCAGCATGGCAAACTGGGGAGTGTAGCTCGTGGACATATCGTCCCACGGGTCTTCCCAGTAGGTCTCGGTGCCGTTGCCCGTGTAGGACAGGTAATCGCGCTGGGGGATGACATAGCTGTTGTAGTTATCGTTGTTGGCGACCGCGCCGATGCCAAGCGCCTCACCGCCGCCGATCAGGTGGTTGGCGAGCAGGTCGTACTCAAAGTTCGGCTCGTGCGGGGGATCGCAGGGCTCGCACTGGAAGGCCTGCACGCGGCCGTGGAACTCGGCAAGCGACATGGGATTGAACGTGCCGATGAGCTGCTGCATGTTGGCCGTCTCGCTCGTGGTCTGGAAGGAGTTGTCGCGGTTGAGGTCATAGCCATTGGTGGAATGTCTCGTCAGGTAAGTACGTCCGTCGACATTCTCCTCGGGGACGAGGATGAAGAACACGTCGGACAAAAGCTCGTCCTTGACGTTCACGCTCTTATTTTCGACGGTGTAATACTTTTCAAGGTCGACCTTGCCGGACTTGCCGTTGTTATCGACCGTCAGGTAGCCTAAGTAGCTGGCCTTGTCCTTGACAAGGTCGGGGACGGCGACGCTGCCCTCCTCGCCGATGGGGCCCATCTCGGCCTTGAGTTCGGCCTCGCCAGCGGCGGTGAAGCCGGTGAGCGTCTTGTAGTCGATGGTCTTTTCGCTCGTGATCATTTTGGCGAAGTCAAGCACGCCGTCGGTGGCGGCGACCTCGTTGGAGTGGATGTTGGAGTACATCACGGGGACGCGGACGTCGTCGAGCGCGCCGGACTTGATCTGCGCGAGCACGGCGTCAGGGTCGGTCTCGGCCTGCTCGGTCAGGGTGAGCCACTTGCTCACGCTCGCCTTGGAGTCGGCCACGATGAGATAGGGCATATCACGGCCCGCGGTGGACTGGCCCATGGAGAATTCTTCCACGTAGAGACCGTTTTTCGTGCCGTTTGCCACGATCGTATCGAGCTCCTTGTAGATCTCCCACATGGTGTTGAAGTTTTCATACGGCGCGACCTTGACGCTCACGGAGCCGAGATCCTTACCGCTGTTTTTGGCGACGAGATCAAAGTAGCCGCACAGGTCGATGTAGTAGCCGCCGTTGGTGTGGGGCACGCTGTAGTCGACGCTGGTCACGCCGGTTCTGCGGTTGGTGGAGTAGAAGTAGTTATTCACGTGGAAGCTCACGTCGAGGACGGTCTTGCCGTTCTTTTCGTTCGCGGTGAGCTTGACGTTCGTGAACTGGTGCTCGTCGCCCTCGGTCATCCAGTCATTGAGAGGGCCGCCCGCGTAAGCGTAGGGGAACAGCTCCTCGTTGACATAGGGGCGGGAATCGTCGCGCTCGAGCGAGAGCGAGACGGTACCGGCGCTGATGGCCGCAGCGAGGGAATCCTTCGTCATACCCGAAACAGGGATGGAGAGGGACACGTCCTTGCCGTTTTCATCGGTGACAAGGGTGATCGTCGCGTCGACCGGGAACTGCGTTCCCAGCAGCGCATCGTCCTTGGGGTTCATGTCCTGGTAGCTGGCAGCAGACGCGGACGTGACCGCGAGCGAGAGCGTCATTACCAGGGCCATCAGCAGCGCGAGCGCTTTGCTGACGGAGTGCGGATAATGTTTCATGGTTTTCGTCCTCCAGAGTGTTTTTATGCCGCCGCACACACAGCGGCGGAAATTTGATAGGTTTAGTTTAACTCAATAAAAATACACAGTCAAGAGAATATTCATACAAAACTATACTAATTTCAGCACCTAAACCGTATTTTTGTTCATCATATTTCACAAAGCAATGCGTTGAGATGCTGTTTTTTAGTCTCTTTCATGAATGTATTTGTAATTTTATACACGATTACGCTGCATGGGATATTCTTTTCCACCGCGATTGCAAATGGCCGCGGGGCGCATTATAATAAAGGACAAGTATCATTCATGCACAGGAGGAAACGCATATGCGGCTGCAAAGCGCAATTTTTACACTCGAGGATACGCTCTTCACCCCCGACGGCGCGGCGCGCGAGGGGCTTGACAAGGCGCTTTCGCTCTTTAAGATGGAGGGCGTGTGGCTCGGCGCGGTCACGGCGCTCAGCGAAGATGAAGCGCGAAAGGCTCTTGAAAAGGCGGGACTTAGCTCCTATTTTCGCTTCGTCCTGACCGAATCCGTCGCGCTCTGCAAGGCGGACAGCGGCACGATGTTCGAGCGCGCAATGAAGCGCCTGCACTCGCAAAAGGATGACACCATTGTCTTTTCCGGCTCGCTTGCGGCGATCCAAAACGCGAAGGACGCGGGCTTTCGCACCGTGGCGGTGCAGGGAATCGCCAGCGCGGCGGACTGGGCCGCGATGAAAGAGCTTGCCGCGCAGAGCCTTGCGCAGTACAGCGAATTGCTGGCGGAAACTATGTAAAATCTTTATAAAACGACAGGATTCCACGTTTTTCGGTTGCAGATTCTCTTAACTGTGATATAGTAAAAACGTAACTATCAGAAAGGAGGGTGCGCGCTATGTCAGATTTTTACTCTGCCGTCATCTTCCTTTCGGTCTTCATCATGGTCATCATGGACATGCTCGTGAGCAGCAACGACTTGCTTGAGCGCGATCAGAAGCAGACGATCTACACCGTCTCGGTGCTCGTCATCGCGGGCGCGGTGTCGGAATGGCTCGGCGTGTGGATGGGCGGGGCCGACGTGTCGCTGCGGACGCTGCACGTTCTCGTCAAGACCATTGAGTTATCCACCGCGCCGGTCATCACCGTTCTTTGCTGTGACCTGATTAACGCCGCTCAAGCACAAAAGGGTCGTCTACACGCTCATCGGCATCCATGCTGGACTTGAGGTTCTGTCGGCCTTCTTTGGCTTCATCTTCTCGGTCGACGCACAGAACGTCTACCACCACGAGGCGTTCTACTGGGTCTATGTGCTGGCCTATGTCAGCGGCGTACTGCTTTTTATCTTCCAGCTGCTGGGCGAGAGTGCGCACCATTACGGTCTGCGCCGGACGCTCGGCATCATTCTGCCGGTCTTTTTCTTCTGCGGGCTTATCATCCAGTATATGACAAAATCCGTGCGCATCGCGTGGCTGTGCTCCGCGGTGGATATTCTGATGGTCTACCTTCTGTATTCCGAGCTCATCCAGAAGAGCGACGCGCTGACGCATTTATTGAACCGCCGCAGCTACGAGAGCCGCCTTTCTTCGCTGCGCGAGCACGCGGTCATCTACTATTTCGACGTGGACGAGTTCAAGTCCATCAACGACACTTACGGCCATATCGTGGGCGACGAGGTGCTCTCCGAGGTCGGCGGCACGATCTACGCGGTGTTTACCAGGGTCGGCTGCTGCTACCGCACCGGCGGCGACGAATTCTGCGTCATCGCGCAGATCTCCGACATGGCGGCGGAGAAATACCTCTCCAGCTTCCTGCACGAGCTGACGGTGCGGCGGGCAAAAAACGAGCGTCTGCCGCACGTGTCGGCCGGCTATGCGTGCTTCGACCCCGTGCGCAACAGCGTGGAGGACGTCATCGAGCGCGCCGACCAGATGATGTACTACTACAAGCGAAAGCTCAAGGGCACGCTTGAAGCAAACGGATAAAACGCAAAAAGCTGACGGTCAATGACCGTCAGCTTTTTTATATCTTACTTTGTCTTGCTCTCCGCGTTCTCCTGCGGCTGGAGCTTGCTGCCAAAGTAGGCGAGCACCGCGCCGAGGATGGCGCACACGATGCCCCAGATGAGCTCTGACGTCGAGGCAAAGCTCGTCGGAATGATGATGAGCGTGGAGGCGAGCACAATGCCGATGACGGCATGATAGGCGATAGAGTAGTGCGTGTCAAAGAGCCTGCTCACAATGCGGGCAAAGAGCGCCATCACGCTGGCCATGCCAAGCGCCCAGGGGAAGAGCACCGTAAAATCGAGCTGCGCGATGCCGTTGATCAGCGGCGTGAGAAGGCCGACCGCCATCAGGATGGACGACGACGTCATGCCCGGGATGATGAAGCTGAAGCCCCACAGCACACCGCAGAAGAGGAAGCCCCAGAAGTTTGCGGGCATCTCGGCAAACGAACTGAACTTGACCGCCATCAGCGTGCCGAACAGGGCGAGAAAGCTGACGATCAGCGAGACATACGAGCTGCGGCTGCGCCCCTGCGCGCCCGCCTCGCGCCAGAGGTCGGGCAGCGTGCCGAGGATAAGGCCGATGAAGAGGCACGTGGCGACAGTCTCCGACTGGTGGAACAGCGCGAGGACGACACCGCCGCCCCCTAAAAAGCCGATCACCCAACCGATGCCGACGGCGAGCAGCATCCGCCAGTAGCGTTCAAGCGCGCGCCTGGGATACGTCAAAAGCTCCATCGCGGGGCGGTAGATGCCGAACACGACCGCGAGCACGCCGCCGGAGATGCCCGGCAAAATCGCGCCCGCGCCGATGATGATGCCCTGCACGATGCGCAAGATACCGTTTTTGATGCGGGAATTTTTCATATTGCTGCCTTTTTCATGCCTTGCGCCCGCCGGAGGAGCGGCGGGACGCAGTGCGGTTTAATAGCCCTTTTTGCGGTCGACAAGGTGGTGCATCGGGCGGCCCGCGGCGTAGTTTTCGAGGTTTTCGCAGAAGAGCTGCACATTGCGCTCGCAGGTGTAGCCAAGCGTCATGTTGCCCGCCACGTGCGGCGTGAGCAGGAGGTTTTTGGCCTTTCTGAGCGGATGATCCGCGGGCAGCGGCTCGGGCACGACGACGTCGAGCGCCGCGCCGGCAAGGTGCTCGGAATCCAGCGCCTTGATGAGCGCGTTCTGGTCGATGGCCGTGCCGCGGCCGACGTTGACGACGTAAGCGCCCTTCGGCAGCAGCGCCATGCGCTCTGCGTTCAGGATGTTCACCGTGTCGCTCACGGACGGGAGGGACATGAAGAGAAGGTCGGTCTCCGGCAGGAGCTTGTCGAGCTCCGTGACGGGGTGGACGGCGTCGAAGTCCGCGTTCGCGCGGCCGCTGCGGCTGACGCCGGTCAGGCTCGCGGGATGGAACGCGCGCACGCGGCGGGCAAATTCCGTGCCGATGTCGCCCGTGCCGAGGCACGTGACGCGCGCGCCGTGGAGCGAGTGGATGCCGCCCGGGAGCACGCGCCAATCGCCCTCACGGATGATCTCGGTATATTCCAGCTGGCGGCGCAGCAGCATCAGCGAGACCATGACGGAATGCTCGGCAATGGTCGTGCCGTAAGCGCCCGAGGCGTTCGTCAGCAGGCAGTCGGGATTCTGATACAAATCGTCGCGGCAGAAGCGGTCGACGCCCGCCCAGCAGCTGGCGTACCACTTGAGGTTTCTCGCGCCCGCGATGACGCGCTGCGACGGGTGGCCGTAGAGGATCGTGCAGTCGTCCACATTTCCCTCTGCCGCCTTGGACGAGGGGAAGAAGACGATGTCATAGCCGCAGCGCGCGGCGGTGTCGCGCAGGGCCTTTTCGTATGCCGGAGTCAGGAAGTCGATGATGACGCCGATTTTTTCACTCATGGTTCAATTCCTCCAAAATCATTTCTGCGACGCGCAGGCCGTCGGCCGCGGCACTCATGATGCCGCCGGCATAGCCCGCGCCCTCGCCGCAGGGATATAGACCGCGCAGGGCGGATCGAAAACTACTGCTGTCGCGCACGATGCGCACCGGGGACGAAGAGCGCGTCTCCACCGCCGTCAGGACGGCGTCGGGCGCGTCGAAGCCCCTCAATTTCCTCCCGAGCATCGGAAGGCCCTCCTCGAGCGCCTCGCAGACAAAGGGCGGAAGGCAGTCGTGCAAATCGCACCAGCGAACGGCGGGAAGATAGGTCGGAATGACCTTTCTCGTGCCTGTTGACGGGCGATGGGCGAGGAAATCTTCGACCCGCTGGGCGGGGGCGGCGTAATTCCCGCCGCCGAGGCGGTAGGCCGCGTCCTCTAACTCCCGCTGGAACTGGACGCCCGCGAGGACGTCACCGGACGGAAAGTCCTCCGGCGTGACGGAGACGAGCAAGCCGCCGTTGATGTTCTCGCCATCGCGCGCGAACTCGCTCATGCCGTTCGTCACGACGCGCTTTTCCTCAGACGCGGCGGCGACGACCTCGCCGCCAGGGCAGACGCAGAACGAGAACACGCCGCGCCCCTTTGCCGTGTGACACGAGAGCTTGTACGACGTGGGCGGAAGGCCGTAGCGGCCCGCCGCCTCCTTATATTGGGCAGCATCCATGTCGCGCTGGCGGTGCTCGATGCGTACGCCGACGGCGAATGGCTTGGGCTCCATCGGCACGCCGCGCTTTTGCAGCATTTCGAACGTGTCGCGCGCGCTGTGGCCGGGCGCGAGCACGACGTGCTGCGCGGGCAGCGTGTATTCCCCCTCGGGGGGGCTCACACGCAGCGCCGTGACGCTGCCGCCGTCAAGCAAGAGATCCACGACCTTGTGGGAAAATCGAACCTCGCCGCCGCGGTCGATGATCTCGCGGCGGAGGTTTTGCAGCACCACATATAATTGATCGGTGCCGACATGGGGCTTGGCGTCGACTAAGATATCCTGGCTCGCGCCGAAGCGCACGAACTCTTCTAAAATATAACCGTGGCGCAGGTCCTTTGTGCCGGTATTGAGCTTGCCGTCGGAAAACGCGCCCGCGCCGCCTTCGCCGAATTGCACGTTCGAGGTCAGATCAAGCTCGCCCGTGCGCCAGAAGTGTTCAACGTCGCACTTTCGCTGCTCGACCGCGCGCCCGCGCTCCAGTAATATAGGTCTCGCGCCGCAGCGGGCCAGCAGCAGCGCGCAGAAAAGGCCCGCGGGCCCCGCGCCGATAACGACGGGGGAGACCTCCTGCACTGAAATGGGCGCGGGCGGCGTGTACGTTTTCGGCGCATAGGACTGCACATTTTTATTCCTGCAGCGCCCCAAAACGCCGGATTCGTTTTTGACCTCGACCGCGGCAGAGCAGACGAGCTTCACGCCCTCGCGCGCGTCGATGGAGCGGCGCAGGAGCTTAACGGAGACAAGCGTTTCCTCGCTCACGCGCAGCGCGTGCGCGCAGGCCGCGCGCAGCTTGTCTTCCTTTGCCCCCACGGGGAGCTTCAGATTGTCGATGCGAAGCATGTGCGCCGCCTCCTTTTTCTTCAGTCGCGTTTCATTTTATTATGACAGGAAATAAATCGCAAGGGGAAATCTGTGAACGTAAGAGAATCTTAGCAATTCTCCATCAGAGTAAACGTCAAATTCAAGAAATCGCTAAATAGAGTTCAAGAAATGGTCATAAATATGCCCTATGATAGCATCATCGAAAGCAAAGAGGCCGCAAGAAAGGGTCTCGTTCCATAGGAGGTCAATATTATGTACGAAGACGAAAACAACCTGTATCATTACAGCTATCGCAAGGGCGACGAGCAGAATCCCAACGCCCCGATCGATACGAAGAACTACGCCGAGGACCCGTGGGATAAGTCCACGAACAACGGCAGCCCGAAGAAGAAGGGCGGCAGCGGTCTTTCCGGCAAGATCGTAGCGCTGGCGCTGGTGTGCGCACTCGTCGGCGGCTTCGTCGGCGCGGGCGTGAGCAGCGCGGCGACCAAGGTCAACAAGACGAGCGTTCAGGTCAGCGACCGTGAGGTCGCGCAGGTGCAGACCGTCAAGGTCGACGGCAAGACGCAGATGTCGATGTCGGAGGTCTACGCCTCGAACGTCAACAGCGTCGTTTCGATCAACGTCTCCGCCACCTCGACCAACTACTTCGGCCAGACCGTCGAGACCGCGGCGAGCGGCACGGGCTTTTTCATCACGCAGGACGGCTACATCCTGACGAACCACCACGTCATCTCCGGCGCGAGCACCGTGAAGGTGACGCTCTACAACGGCGAAACGTATGACGCGACCGTCATCGGAAGCGATGAGGATTACGATATCGCCGTCATCAAGATCGACGTGACGGGCGCGACGCCCGTGGTGCTGGGCGATTCGAGCAAGGTCGCCATCGGCGAATCTGTCGCGGCTGTCGGCAACCCGCTCGGCGAGCTGACGTTCTCGATGAGCGAGGGCATCGTCTCCTGCGTGAACCGCGCGGTCAATGTGGACGGCACGCCGTTCAACATGATCCAGGTCGACTGCTCCATCAACCCCGGCAACTCCGGCGGCCCGCTCTTCAACAGCTACGGTGAGGTCATCGGCATCGTGTCCGCCAAGTATTCGAGCTATTCCAACACCACTGTTGAGGGCATCGGCTTCGCTATCCCCATCAACGATGTGCTCTCCCTCGTTGAGGACATTATGACCAACGGCTACGTGACGAACAAGGCCTACATGGGCATCACCCCGGGCACCATGACCGAGCAGATGGCGCGCCAGTACCGCTATGACGTGACCGAGGGCGTGTTTGTCTACTCCGTCGAGGACGGCAGCGCCGCCGCCAAGGCCGGCTTACAGATGGGTGACGTCATTACGAAGATGGACGACACCGACATCACGTCTTACGAAGACCTCGTCGCCGCCAAGAAGTCCTACAGCGCGGGCGACACCGTGACGCTGACCGTGTACCGCGGCGGCAAGACGATGGAGGTTCAGCTCACCTTCGACGCCGCGCCCGAGACCACGGAGACGAGCTCCTCCGACCAGAGCACGGACAACAGCTATAACGGCAACGGCTATTATAACGGCGGCAGCAATGGGTCTTATTCCAATCCGTGGGATTTCTTCAATAATTTCTTTGGATATAATGGCTGATGCCGTTTGAAAAGGAGCCTCGAAAGAGGCCCCTTTTTTATTGCCGCGCGAAAGCGCGGCTTTTTTCGCGCCCACAGGGCGCGGGGGTTTTGCAGCCCGAAGGGGCTGCTCCTTTTCTGCGCCCATAGGGCGCAAGGGGGGCAATCGCAGCGCGGCAGCGCTGCATTCTTTTTCCCGCGCTCGCGCGGGAGGGGAGAGCGGCGTGCGCGCCGCGACACCAAAGGGGGTATTCTCTTTTCGAAGAGAACACCCCCTTTGAATCCCCCAGAGAAAGATGAGGGGAGTCCCCCTCGACCCCCGACATTGGCAGTTCGGGGCTCGAAGAGCTGCACGCGCTGCGCAATCGGGTGCGGTGTACATGGCTTCGCCA
>CAVFND010000028.1:0-3239 GCA_963623615.1 Oscillibacter sp. ER4
TTATTATACTGCATCGCGCGGCGATGCGCAAAACCTTTTGTGGGGCAAAATGATATCCGATTCAGAGGAGGGAACGACAAAAGGCGGAGCCAGGTCGGGCTCCGCCTTGCTTGATGACTCATTTTGTGCTTGCGGTAGAAAGGGCCAGAACAGCGTTTCTTCATCCTCGGCAAACAGCCTGTCGTTGACGGCAAAGAGATCCATGCCGTGCAGCAGTCCATAAATGATGATCGTGTCGCGCCGGACCTTGGGGTAAAGCTCGGCGTAGCCGCAGTTGCGCAGCAGCTCCCGCGCCTCTTCGAGCGAGGCCTTCAGCCCGAAGCACAGGTACAGCACGCGGCTGCGCGAGGGATTGCGCCGCCCCGCAAAGATCTGGTGCAGATAAATTTCGCTCATACCGGACTGCTTGGCAAGCGGGGCTTTGGAGATGCCCCTTCGCTCCAGCATCTCATTGAGCAGCATTGATACGCGCTTCGAAGAGAAATTTACCTCGTTTGCAGAGAGAAACGCCTGTAAGTTTGGAGCATCCATCAGTTCACTGCGCAGTCCGTCCGTGTTTTTGCGTTCCACTTCCATCTTCATCCAACATCCGCCTTTACATGAATTCAAGTCCCCAGTATAATATTTCTTACTCAACCGTTTTTGACCGATAAAAACAATATGCTGACTGCATGGGGTGTGAAATTTATGACGCTGTACGAGAGCCTTTTTGGGGCCATCACAACCGAATACGACACGCTCCGTGTGTTGAAAGAGAGCCCGCGCGGCACGGTCAGCGTCGTGCGGCACAGGAAAAGCGGCACGCGCTACGTCCTCCGCCGCTATACCGGCAGCGGTGGGTCTACCGCCGTCTGCTGCCCGTTTTGTGCCCGCATCTGCCGCAGATCATGAAGGTGGCGGAGCAGGACGGACAGACCGCCGTGCTGGAGGAGTACATGCAGGGCGACACGCTCGCAGAGCTCCTGGCGGGAGCAACACTTACAGAAAGGGAAGCGCGCCAGGTGACGCTCGACCTCTGCAAGGTGCTGCATGTGCTGCACTCCATGGGCGCGGTGCACCGCGACGTCAAACCCGAAAATGTCATCCTGCGCGGCAGCGACGCCGTGCTCATCGACTTCGACGCTGCACGCATCTGCAAGGATGAATCCGAGAGTGACACGCAGGTGCTCGGCACGACAGGCTTTGCCGCGCCCGAGCAGCGCTATCAGAGTACGCAGGCGCTGATGGAGGTGCTGTGAGATGGGACTTGAGGAAAAGCGCTGCCCGCACTGCGCCCTGCCGCCGTGCCGAAACCGAAGCGCCGCAGGCGCATCACCGCGGCGCTTCTGCTGGCGGCGATATTATTGGCGGTAGGCTTTGCCAACCGCGGGAAAGTCGTCGACGCGCAGGGTACGGAACTCACCTATGAAACGGACGGACAGACGTTCCATCTGACGCTGAGCTTTGGATCGCAGGGCGGCGCGCCGTTTTTCGGTCAGCCGCTTCGTACCGAAGAGGTTCGCGAGGATGAGACGCGCGGTCAGATGACGAGCTCCCGCATTTTTGTCGACAACGGCGGCAGCAAGGACAAAAAGGACGAATTTCTCGCCCTCGTCGACCACTATGAGGTGACAACCACGCCGTGCGATGGCATCACGCTTTTGCAGATCGACGAGACGTTCATCCCGACGAATTCCAACGCAGCGATCGAGGCCATCCCGAGCTTCCACACCGAGCAGCTCAAGGAGGGCGAGGGCGACGTCATCTGGACGATCTACCTCAAAAACGGCGACACGCTGCGCCTGCGCCACACGGTCAAGATCACGCGCATTCCGGTCGTGACACTGACGGAAAACGACTATCCGATGGCGACAATCGACGATCTGAACGCGCTGCTCGATACCCTCGCGCACGAAGCGGACCGGAAGTCGGTCTACATTTTGCAGCTGCCCGCGGTGACGTACGAGGGCGGGCTGACGATGAAAAATTCCTGCTGCGATCTGATCGGCAGCGCGGGCGGCACAACGTTCACCGGCACGGTGACGATCGCGATGCGCGGCATCCATCCCTCGAACATCACGGACGTCCGCTTTGTGGGCTACGGCACGGGCATCGGCCTCGAAGCGAGCGAAGGCGCGTTCCTGCACTGCTGCACGTTTGAAAACTGGGAGATCGGCACTTACGGCGGCCCCGGCAGCTGGGTCAACGCTTCGGACTGTACGTTCCGCGGCAACGGCGTGGGTCTGTGGCTCGACAACCGAGGCGACGCGACGTGCTCGGGCAGCTACTATGGCGACAGCGTGTACGAGGAAAACGGCACCGCCGTGCGCATCGCCGCGATGCCGGGCATGGAAACGCTGAATTTCAGAAACTGCGTGTTCCGCGGCAACGGGGCAAACGTCGAAAACACGGCGGGATATGATGTCGACCTCTCGCAGATCGTAACGGCGGAAAATTGAAGAGGAAAAGTAGGAAACTTTTTGCGTTTCCTACTTTTTTGCGTTCATTCAGATGTTCAGCACGAAGTGCTCTTTATGGAAGTCCAGCAGGCCTTCCTTTTTCATCTTCCCGAGCTCGAGCGACAGACCGCTGCGCTCGACGGCGAGAAAGTCCGCTAACTGCTGGCGGGAGAACGGAATGTCGAACTCGACCGCGCCGCGTCTCTGCGCCTCGGCGGAGAGGTAGGACATGAGCTTGGCGCGCGTCGTGCGCTGGGCGATGTGCGTGAGCTTTTCGTTGAGCAGCAGATTTTTGCCCGCAAGGTCGCTCAGAAGGTTTCGGATGATGCGGCTGTGGTGCGCGCAGGCGGAGGGACAGACCGTCAAAAGGCGCTTGACGTTCAAAAACAGCACCGTTGTCGGCGTTTCGGTCACGACGCTCACGTTGGAGACACTGCTTGGCGCGCAGGCGAAGGCCGCGGCGTACGTCTGTCCCGGCGCGGTGCGGGAGAGAATGTTGCGGTTGCCCCAGATATCCTCCTGCACAACGAGCGCGCAGCCGGAGAGCACCATGCCGATCTCCTCGACCGCGTCGCCGGGATGAAGCAGAAACACGTCCTTGGGAAACTGCTCGGTCTTTGCCACAAGGCAGGTGAGCATCGCGTCGAGCTCGTCCTCCGTGACGCCGGAAAAGAGCGGCGAGGCGGCGAGAATGGGAAAAAATTCTTTCATAAAAAACGCCTTTCGTTGAAAATTCAACAGACTTGCTGGCCGCATTCTACTATAATACGCTTGAAAACGCAAGGAGGTATTGCAATGAAA
>CAVFND010000028.1:3249-11814 GCA_963623615.1 Oscillibacter sp. ER4
GATCAAAATAAATGCAATGGCTGCGGCGCCTGCGCCGCGGCGTGCCACGAGGGCGCCATCGCCATGGTAAGCGGCAAGGCGCAGCTGATGCGCGACGATTACTGCGACGGCCTGGGCGATTGTCTGCCGACCTGCCCGACCGGCGCAATTCGGTTTGTCGAGCGCGAGGCTGCGGCCTATGACGAGCAGGCGGTGCTCGCCAACAAGCAGAAGAAGATGCAGAAAGAGGGCATGACGCTGCACCACGGCTGCCCCGGCATGCAGCTCAAGACCTTTTCGCACAAGGCGGCATCTGAGACGGCGGCTCCCGCCGCGCAGGAGAGCCAGCTCTCCCAGTGGCCGGTGCAGATCAAGCTCGTGCCGGTGAACGCACCGTATTTTTCCGGCGCGAAGCTGCTGATCGCGGCGGACTGCACGGCGTATGCCTACGCGGCCTTCCACGAGAAGTTCATCAAGGGCCACATTACGCTCGTCGGCTGCCCGAAGCTCGACAGCGTGGATTACAGCGAAAAGCTGACCGAGATCATCGCAAAAAATGACGTCAAGAGCGTGACGGTCGTGCGCATGGAGGTTCCGTGCTGCGGCGGGCTCGAGCACGCGGCGAAGACCGCGCTGCAAAATAGCGGCAAGTTCATCCCCTGGCAGGTCGTGACGATCTCGACGGACGGAAGAATACTGGATACGATTTGAGTCATCCTATGATCGATAAGACCACAGAATGAGGAGGATTTTTTCGGTGGACAACAAGATGTTTTGCTTTCAGTGCGAGCAGGCGGCGCACTGCACGGGCTGCACCGGCAGCGCGGGCGTGTGCGGCAAGAGCGCCGAGACAGCCAACTTACAGGACGAGCTGACCGGCGCGCTCGTGGGACTTGCCCGCGCGACGGACGGCAGCCCCAACGTGAACGAGGGCACGTGGAGCCTCATCATTGAGGCGCTTTTCACCACGCTGACGAACGTAAACTTTGACGCGGCGGCCATCCGCGAGGTGACTGCGCGCGTCAAGGCGGAGAAGAGCCGCCTTGTGCCGGACTGCGCGTCCTGCATGTCGCCCTGCGGGCACAACGACGACTATAACGTCGCGCAGCTCTGGACGGCGGGCGAGGACATCCGCAGCCTCAAGTCGCTTATCCTGTTCGGCATCCGCGGCATGGCGGCATACGCTTACCACGCGATGGTGCTGGGCTATACGGACGACGAGGTCAATCATTTCTTCGCTAAGGCGCTGTTCGCCATCGGCGAGGACTGGGGCATGGACGACCTG
The DNA here is from genome assembly GCA_963623615.1 of Oscillibacter sp. ER4. GTDB lineage: Bacteria > Bacillota > Clostridia > Oscillospirales > Oscillospiraceae > Hominicoprocola. The sequence goes on from CAVFND010000028.1 coordinate 4,514, forward strand.
CTCCCCCTCGTGCGGGAGGTTGGTGAGAAAAACTACCGCTGCATGGCGCTGCTCGACGAGGCCAACACGGAGACCTACGGCATGCCGGAGCCGACCGCCGTGCCGCTGACGGTGGAAAAGGGGCCGTTCATCGTGGTTTCCGGCCACGATCTGCGCGACTTGAAGCGCCTGCTCGAGCAGACGGAGGGCAAGGGCATCAACATCTACACGCACAGCGAGATGCTCCCAGCGCACGGCTATCCGGGCCTTAAAAAGTATGCCCATCTCAAGGGCAATTTCGGCACGGCGTGGCAGAACCAGCAAAAGGAATTTGCCGACATCCCCGCGCCCGTGCTGTTCACCACGAACTGTCTGATGCCGCCGCGCGCGAGCTATGCCGACAGGGTTTTCACCACGGCGGCGGTCTCGTATCCGGAACTTAAGCACATCGGGCAGGACAAGGACTTCTCACCAATCATCGAAAAGGCGCTGGCGCTGGGCGGCTATGCTGAGGACAGGGCATTTACCGGCATCAATGGCGGCAGCACGGTCACGACGGGCTTTGCTCGCGGCGCGGTGCTGGGCGTGGCCGACAAGGTGGTCGAGGCCGTCAAATCCGGTCAGATCCGACACTTTTTCTTAGTCGGCGGCTGCGACGGCGCGCGCCCCGGCAGAAATTACTACACGGAATTCGTCAAGCAGACGCCGCCCGACACGATCGTGCTGACGCTGGCCTGCGGTAAGTTCCGCTTCAACGATTTAGATCTCGGCACGGTGGCGGGGCTGTCGCGCATCATGGATGTCGGCCAGTGCAACGACGCTTACAGCGCCATTCAGATCGCGCTGGCGCTCGCCGACGCCTTCGGCTGCGGCGTGAACGAGCTGCCGCTTTCGATGGTGCTCTCGTGGTACGAGCAGAAGGCGGTGTGCATCCTGCTGACGTTGCTGTACCTCGGCATCAAGAACATCCGCCTCGGCCCCACGCTGCCGGCGTTCCTTTCGCCGAACGTGCTCGACTATCTCGTCAAGAACTTCGGCATCGCGCCCATCACGTCGCCGGAGGAGGACCTGAAGGCCATCCTGGGATAAAACTGAAACGGTACCGGCGGGCATTTTGCCCGCCGGTATTTTTTAAGGAGAACCGCAAAAATCAGGCGTGACTTTTGGCGCGGGATATGGTAAAATGAAGCGCTTTCACGTAACGGCGGGAAAAAGAGAGATCAACAGGAGAGACCAATGGAAAAACGATTTGACCTCAGCGCCGCGGCGCTGCACATTTTAGCGATGAGCTTCATGCTGCTCGACCACCTGTGGGCGATACTCCTGCCCGCGCAGGAGTGGATGACCTGCGTGGGGCGTCTCGCGTTCCCGATTTTCGCCTTCATGGCGGTGGAGGGGTACTTCCACACGCACAGCTTCAAAAAATACGCGCAGCGGATGCTGCTTTTTGCGCTGCTGTCGGAAATTCCGTTCAATCTGATGTACGGCGGCACGTGGTTCTATCCCGTGCACCAGAACGTCATCTGGACGCTGCTCATCGGTCTTCTCGGCATTCGGGCGATGGAGGCCGTGCGGGAAAAGGGAAAGACATGGCTCTACCTTCTGACCTGCGCCGCGGTCACGCTGCTGGGTTTTGCGCTCGGCACGCTCGGCATGGTGGATTATTATGGCATGGGCGTTTTGACGGTGTTCGTGTTCTATTTCCTCCGCGGCAGAGAGTGGTGGAAGCTGCTCGGGCAGATCGTGGCGCTCTATTGGATCAATGTGTCGCTCATCGGGGGACAGATTTTCCCGATCGAGCTCTTTGGCCTGGAGCTTGAGGTCTGCGAGCAGGGGCTTGCACTGCTCGCGCTCGCGCCGATCTGGCTCTACCGCGGGCGGCAGGGACACCACAGTAAGGCGTTTCAGTACGCCTGCTACGCGTTTTATCCGGTACACATGCTGATCCTGGGACTGATCCGGTTGTCCCTGTGACAGTGGATGACAGAAAATGACACGGCGCGACAATGCCGCGTCATTTTTGTCATAAAACGGGGCGCTGCGCGCTGCGTGACACGGTCTATTATAGATTTGACGAAATAATTTAATAAATTGATTTCAATGAAAAACCGTTGATTTTACATATTTTTCCACGGTGAATGTAAAAAAAGTTTCAGTGAAGACGCTGTAGAAGGAAAGCGCGGCGGAAGTTTGGCACATGTGTTGCTTTAGCATAGTACAGAAATACCTTGGTCGCTTGCCGCCGCAGCGTTTGAACGTTGCTGACAAACTTCTTGCGCCGCGCACGATGAGGAGATCAGGGGAAAAATTAGGAGGAAAACTATGGAAGTCAACTATGGCCTGCTGGCCCTGATCCCCCCCCCGTGGTCGCGATCACGCTGTGCTTTGCGACCAAGCAGGTGCTTGTGTCCATGTTCGCCGGACTGTTTGCCGGTGCGCTGGTCATTTGCGGATGGAACCCGTTCAGCGCTGTTGCCTACACGCTGCAAACACTTGCAGACAACATGGCGGATAACGTGATCCTGCTGATGTTCACGCTGTTTATGGGCGTTGGCATCTCGTTCATCTGGCGTCTCGGCGGCAGCTTCGCACTGGCGGAAGCGGCCAAGAGAAGATTTAAAAAGAGACGTTCCGTGTGCCTCGGCACCTGGGGCCTCGGCATGCTGTGCTCTGTGAACGACTGCTTGGTCGCCGCGGTCGACGGCAACGTGTTCCGCGATATCTGCAAGGATTACCGCATTTCTTCTGAAAAGTTCTCCTACGTGCTCGACTCCACCGCGGCTCCCGCGGCGGCGCTGTTCATCTCCGACTGGATCGCCTATCAGATCAGCATGATCGGTCAGGGTATTGACGCCGCCGGCATTGAGGGCGTTTCCGCCGTCAGCGCCTACATCAACGGCCTGCCGTTCAACATGTACTCCATCCTGACGCTCATCTTCGTTGGCATGATGATGTACACCGGCCGCGACTACGGCCCGATGCTCAAGGCTGAGGTCCGTGCGCTCACCAAGGGCGAGTTCGTCTCTCCCACTGCCAAGCCCATGCTGGACGTCGGTTCCGAGCTTGGCGAGGCCAAGAAGACCAAGCCTATGATCCGCAGCTTCGTGCTCCCCATCGCTGTCGCTTTCATTATCATCATCGGCGGCATCCTTTACACCGGCATTACCAACCCTGACCGCACCGGTTCCGGCCTCATGGCTATCCTTGATGCCTGCGACGCGCAGCTCGCGCTCTACTGGGGCTCTTTCGGCATGGCAATCACCGGTATCGTGGTGGCGCTCGCCTCCAAGATCATGTCCTTTGAAGAGACCATGACCACCGTCGTCGACGGCTTCAAGCTCATGAGCATGACCGGCGCGATCCTTGTGCTCGCGTGGTCCCTCGGTTCTGTCACCAAGAGCATGGGCCTCGGCAACTTTGTTGCGACCTATGTCGGCGGCAATGTACCGACCGGCCTTCTGCCGCTGCTGGTCCTCGTCTGCTCCTGCCTCATCGCGTTCGCGACCGGTACGTCCTGGGGCACGATGGCCATCATGACCCCGCTTGCCATCCAGCTCGGCTACGCTGTCACCGGCGATGTGCTGTTTGCCACCGGTATGACCGGCGCCGTTCTCTCCGGCGCGATCTTTGGTGACCACTGCTCTCCCGTGTCCGACACGACCGTTATGGCGTCCATCTTCTCCGGCGCGGACCACATCGACCATGTCGGCACGCAGGTGCCCTACGCGCTCACGGTCATCTCCGTCATCGCGGTGCTGTACCTGATCTTCGGTTTCACCGAAATGTCTCCGTTTATTCTGCTCATCATCGGTATCGTGGCGCTGTACTTCCTGCAGATCATCCTGCACAAGTATTCGATGAAGAAGTACAGCATCGACCCGAACTACACGAAGTACATGACCGAGGACCACAAGAAATAATTGATTCTTCTCTCTCTCATCTCTCCCATCCCTTAGCACACGAAAAAGCGCTGCCGCAAGGCGGCGCTTTTTCGTGCCCTTTTCAGAACGTTCACAATTTGTTTATTGACATTGGACAAGAAACGACTATAATGATGACGTTCTAAAATTAGAAGATTATCATTGGGTGACGATGAACGATCGCATCGCCGTCCGACGGTAACGGAAAGGAACCGACATGATACCGAAAGGACCCATACCGGGAAGAACGATCTTCAGCCACGCCAACAAGATGACCCAGGCCTATCACATTATGTTAGCTCCGCTGTGCAGGGAGACAGACCTGCCGCCGCTGGCGCTGGACATTCTGCTCTTTCTTGCCAACAATCCCGAGCACAACACGGCGAAGGACATCTGCCGTATGCGCGGGCACAAATCGGGTATCGTCTCCGTGCATGTGGAAAGACTGGTGAGAGACGAGCTTCTCGAGCGGTGGGAGATGCCGGGCGACCGGCGGCAGACGAGGCTCGTCTGCACGGAAAAGGCGCAGGATATTATCACGCGCGGACGGGAGATCCAGTGGCAGTTCGGGCTTCGCCTGATGGAGGGCATTTCGAAAGAAGACCATGAGACGATGCGCCGCTGCTTTGAGACGATCGACGTCAATCTCGACGCGATCTGCAAGGACAAACGCTGAGAAAAATTCTCAGGGAAAGAATCAGGAGAACAACAATGCTGAAATTACTCAAAAACATGCGCCGCAAAGAGGTGCTCATGGTGCTGCTGTGCACCGTGCTTGTGGCGGTGCAGGTCTACTTTGACCTGCGGCTGCCGGATTACATGACTGATCTGACAACGCTCATCAAAACATCGGGTGCGACGGCAGACATTCTGTCCGTCGGCATGCGGATGCTCGGCTGTACGCTTGTGAGCGCCGTGCTGGCCGTGGGCTGCGGCTATCTTGCGGCGAAAGCAGCCTCGGGCTTCAGCTTCACGGTGCGCGAAAAGCTCTTCCACCACGTGATGGACATCGGCAGCGAGGAGATGCAGGACTTTTCCGTCGCGAGCCTCATCACGAGAACGACGAACGATATCACGCAGATCCAGATGATCGTGGCGATGGGACTGCAGATGATGATCAAAGCGCCGATCATGGCCGTGTGGGCGATCATCAAAATTCTCGGCAAGAGCTGGGAGCTCTCTGCCGTGACGGCGGCGTTCGTCGTGGTCATCTGCGTGACGGTGCTGACGGTGATGAGCATCTGCATCCCGCGTTTCCGCATCGTGCAGAAGCTGACCGACCAGATCAACCGCGTGGCGCGCGAAAACCTGACGGGCATCAACGTGGTGCACGCATTCAACGCCGAGCAGTACCAGAACGACAAGTTCAACAAGCCGAGCCTTGACATGATGAACGTGCAGGTGAAGAACCAGAAGCTCTTTGCCCTCGTCCAGCCGACGATGACGCTCGGCATGAACGGTCTGGCACTCACGATCTACTGGCTGGGCGCGGCGCTCATCAACAACATTGCGCTGACCGATTCCGCCGCGCGCCTCACGATGTTCAGCGATGTGCTGGTGTTCAGCACGTATGCGACCTACGTCGTGATGTCCTTTATGATGCTTGTGATGATCTTTATGCTGCTGCCGCAGGCGCAGGTCTCGGCCGAGCGTATCAACGAAGTGCTCGAGCGCAAGGCGAATATCCGCGAGGGCAGCGTGAACGAATGCAGGGAGCAGGGGACAGTGGAGTTCAAAAACGTTTCGTTCCGCTATCCGCACGCCTCGGAGGATGAGCTCTTGAACATCAGCTTCCGCGTGAACAAGGGCGAAACGCTCGCTGTCATCGGCGCGACGGGCAGCGGCAAGACGACGCTTGTGAGCCTGATCCCGCGCTTTTATGACGCGACAGAGGGCGCGGTACTCATCGACGGCGTGAACGTCAAGAACTATACGTTCGACGCGCTCTACAACAAGCTCGGCTACGTGACGCAGAAGGCCGTGCTCTTCGCCGGCAGCATCCGAGACAATGTCTACTTCGGCGAGAGCGAAGCACCGGCGGACGACGAGGGCCTTGCGCAGGCCATTGAGCTCTCGCAGGCGAAGGAGTTTGTCGACAAGCTCCCCGACGGCACGCAGCACCATGTGGCGCAGATGGGCCGCAACATGTCCGGCGGGCAGAAGCAGCGCCTTTCCATCGCCCGCGCGCTGGCCAGAAAACCGGAAATTCTCGTTTTCGACGACTCGTTCTCGGCGCTTGACTACCGCACGGACGCGAAGCTGCGCGAGGGACTGAGTAAGCAGCTGCACGACACGACGAAGATCATCGTCGCGCAGCGTATCAGCACCATCCGCCACGCGGACAAGATCATCGTGCTCGACCGCGGCGAGGCCGTGGGCATCGGCACGCACGAAGAGCTGATGCGAAATTGTGACGTTTACCGCGAGATCGCGACCTCCCAGCTCAGCGCTGCGGAGCTCGCGTAAAGGAGGCGAGAGAAGATGAAAAAGAAAAACAGCAACCCCGTCGGCGCGCTCAAGCGCACGGGCGCATATATGAGCTCGAGCATGGGTATCATCATCCTTGCCCTTGTGCTGGCGGCGCTGAGCGCCGTGATGACGATCATCGGTCCCGACAAGATCGGCAAAATGGCGACCATCATGTCTGACGGCCTGTTCACCGGCATCGACCTCGCCGCCATCGCGAAAATCGGCGTGTTCCTTGCGGTCATCTACGGACTGAGCGCGCTCTTCGGCTTCATCCAGCACTATATTATGGCGGTCGTGACGCTGAAAATGTCCTACCGCATGAGAAACGAGCTCTCGGAAAAGATCAACCGCGTGCCGCAGAAGTATTTCAACACCACCTCGCAGGGCGATATTTTAAGCCGCATCACGAACGATGTGTCGACGCTCCAGCAGGGGCTGACGAACAGCCTGCCGACCATCATCAGCGCCGCGACGCAGTTTGTCGGCTGCCTCATCATGATGTTTGTGACCGAGTGGCGCATGGCGCTTGTCGCGCTGTGCATCACGCTTGTCGGCATGGCGCTGCTTGTCGGCATCATGTCGAAGTCGCAGCGCTACTTCGCCGCGCGGCAGAAAAGCCTCGGTGAGCTCAACGGCTATGTCGAGGAGATGTACTCCGGCCACGAGGTCGTGCGCATCAGCCGCGCGGTCGACAAGGTGCTTGATCACTTTGACGGTTTGAATGCCGCGGTCTATGACGCAAACTGGCGCTCGCAGTTCCTTTCCGGCGTCATGCAGCCGCTGATGAACGTGATCGGCAACCTCTCGTATGTTGCCGTGTGCGTGTTCGGCTCGGTGCTGGCCATCAACGGCACCATCGAGTTCGGCGTCATCGTGTCGTTTATCCTGTATGTGCGCCTGTTCACCACGCCGCTGACGCAGATCGCGCAGGGC
>CAVFND010000029.1:0-11783 GCA_963623615.1 Oscillibacter sp. ER4
GCCGCCGCAGATGATGTCGTTGACGCACATGGCGACGCAGTCGATGCCGACGGAATCGTGCTTGTTCATCAGCTGCGCGATACGCTGCTTCGTGCCCACGCCGTCCGTGCCCGAGACGAGCACGGGCTCGCTCATACCGGTGAGGTCGGGCGCGAACAGGCCGCCAAAGCCGCCGATATCGGATACAACGCCCGGGATCATGGTGCGCTGGACGTGCTTTTTCATCAGCTTGACGCCCTCGTAGCCGGCCTCGATATTCACGCCGGCGTCACGGTAGCTCTCGGAAAAACTACGCATTCTTTTTCTTCTCCCCTTCACTGATTTTGCACTCAAAGCGGTCCTTGCCGCCGTCTTTCGGAATGCTCGTGGGATAACCGCCGCCGAAGCAGGCCGTGCAGAAGCCGTTTTCGGTGTTGTCGGCGAGCTTGACGACGTCCTCAATGTTCAGATAGCCGAGCGAGTTGACGCCGATGATCTTTGCGATCTCATCGACCGTGTGGTGCGTGGCGATGAGGTTGTTCTTGTCGTCGATGTCCGTGCCGTAATAGCACTCGGAGACAAACGGCGGCGCGCTCACGCGCATGTGGATCTCTTTCGCCCCCGCCTTCCACAATAGGTCGATCGTGCGGCGGCAGGTCGTGCCGCGGACGATGGAGTCGTCGATGAGCACGACGCGCTTGCCCTCGACCACGGAGCGGATGGGGTTGAGCTTGATGTTGACCTCGTTCTCGCGCATCGTCTGCGTGGGCGAGATGAACGTACGGCCGATGTACTTATTTTTGATAAAGCCGATGCCGTAGGGGATGCCGCTCTGGCGCGCGTAGCCAAGCGCAGCGTCGAGGCCGGAATCCGGCACGCCGATGACAACGTCCGCCTGCACGGGATGCTCGAGCGCGAGGAACGCGCCCGCGCGCTGGCGCGCGACGTGGACGCTGCTGCCGTCGATGACGGAGTCGGGGCGGGCGAAGTAGATGAACTCGAAGACGCAGAGCTTCTTCGGCGCTTTGCCGCAGTGGCTCGTGTCGGAGCGGACGCCGGCCGTGTCGACGACGACGATCTCGCCGGGGCGGATGTCGCGCTCAAACTCGGCGCCGATGGCGTCGAGCGCGCAGGACTCGGACGCGAAGACGACGGAGCCGTCCTTCAAATGCCCCATACAGAGCGGGCGGAAACCATGCGGGTCGCGCGCAGCGATGAGCTTCGTCGGCGAGGAGAGAACGAGGGAATACGCGCCCTCGATGCGGTCCATCGCGGCGGAGACGGCCTCTTCGATCGAGCCGCGGTTCAGTCTCTCCTGCACGATGATGTAGGAGATGACCTCGCTGTCGGTCGTGGTCTGGAAGATGGAGCCGCGGCTTTCAAGCTCCTGCCGCAGCTCGCGGGAATTTGTCAGGTTGCCGTTGTGCGCAAGCGCCATGCGGCCCTTGAAGTGATTCACAAGGATGGGCTGGACGTTGCGCTTATTGTCGCTGCCGGTCGTGCCGTAGCGCACATGGCCGACGGCGATGGTGCCCTTGCCGAGAGATTTCAGCTGCTCGGGCGGGAAGACCTCGCTCACAAGGCCGGTGTCGCGAAGCGAGCGGAACAGGCCGTCGTCGTTGACGACGATGCCCGCGCTCTCCTGTCCGCGGTGCTGGAGGGAATAGAGCGCGTAGTAGGCGTAGGACGCGACGTCCGCCTCCTGGGGGGTAAAGATGCCGAACACGCCGCATTCTTCGTGAATGTGGCGCGCCGGGATGATGTTGTGATTCTCTGTCATATTTGATTTTACTGCGCGTCGTGGGCCATCAGGCGCTTCATGACTTCGGCATAGGCGTCCTCCACGCCGCCGAGGTCGCGGCGGAAGCGGTCCTTGTCGAGCTTTTCGTTCGTCTTGCTGTCCCACAGGCGGCAGGTGTCGGGGCTGATCTCGTCGGCGAGGACGATCTGGCCGTCAGCGGTCTTGCCGAACTCGAGCTTGAAGTCGACGAGCGTGACGCCGCACTCGCTCCAGAAGGCCTTGAGCGTGTCGTTGACGGCGAAGGCGTACTTCTTGATGAGCTCGATCTCCTCCCAGGTCGCAAGCTTGAGGGCGACGGCGTGATAGGCGTTCATCAGGGGGTCATGCAGATCGTCGTTCTTGTAGGAGAACTCGATCGTGGGCTCGGAGAAGACGATGCCCTCCTCCACGCCGTAGCGGGAGGCGAAGTGACCGGCGGAGATGTTGCGGATGATGACCTCCAGCGGGACGATGGAGACCTTCTTGACGAGCGTGTCGCGCTCGCTGAGCTCTTCGACAAAGTGGGTCGGGATACCGGCCTTTTCCATCTTGGCCATCAGGCGGTTGGTCATCTGGTTGTTGATGACGCCCTTACCGACGATGGTGCCCTTCTTTGCGCCGTCAAACGCGGTGGCGTCGTCCTTGTAGGAAACGATGACGAGGTTGGGATCATCGGTGGCGTAAACCTTCTTGGCCTTGCCTTCGTAGAGCTGTTCTTTCTTTTCCATGATGACTGTTCTCCTTTTATTTTGTATTTTTGTCGATTGATGTGGATGGGTGGTTTCTCAGTTTTTGTAGCGCTCGCGAAGCTCTTCGTCCGCCTTCAGGACGGCGGCGGTGCCTTCATCGCGCGCGGCCTGGAGCTTGTGGGCAAGGCCCGCATCGCTCACAGCCATGATCTGCACAGCGAGGATGGCGGCGTTTTTCGCCCCATCGATGGCGACGGTGGCAACAGGGATACCGCTCGGCATCTGGACGGTCGAGAGCAGCGCGTCCATACCGTCTAATTTTGCGCCGCTGCACGGCACGCCGATAACGGGAAGCGTCGTGTTCGCAGCCATCGCGCCAGCCAAATGTGCGGCCATGCCCGCGAGCGCGATGATACAAGAAAATCCGCTCTCCCGTGCCGACGCTGCAAATTCTCTTGCCTCGTTCGGACACCGGTGGGCGGATAACACGCGGACCTCGGTCTCAACTCCATATTCCTTGAGAGTCTGGATCGCCTTCTCGGCGACGGGCAGGTCGCTCGTGCTGCCCATAATAACGGCTACCTTTCGCATAATTCTGCCTCCTTAAAAGCAAAAATGGGCGCTCCACTGCCACGATGTGCAGTTGAAGTGCCCAGACGGTCGGCTGCTGAAAGTTCAGCAAAAACGCTCTCTGCTCCCCTGTGGTGACCCACGTTTCCGTCAGTTACAAAGAGCTCAACTTGACAAGTAATATGGTATCACAGAGGGCTCTTTTCGTCCATGCGGCAAAAGAGAGAAAGGCCCCGTCCTATTTATCAGTTTTTTGATGATATTTTACATATCCATAAGTTAAGCTAATGTCTATCAGTAAAAATCTGCTGTGCAGAAGATAAAAAATTGGAAGACCGCGCACTCCCCGTACGCGGCCTTCCATCGCATCGTGTTTTCAAAAAGGCAGGCATCCGCCGATGGCAAGACTCAGCAGGATGACCGCAAGCGCAACGAGCACAGGTGCTTTCCGCCTGAGCTTCCTCATCGCGCGCTTTTCGTCCACAGAGGAATCCTCACTTTGCCAGCTCTTTACCCAGTGCGCGGCAGGCGTCCAGCGCAGCGTCATCAGGCGCTTCGCAGCAGGTCACGCTCTCGCACACGAGGCGGATGCCGGAATCATCGCAGTCCTTTTCCCAGCTGCGCATCCACTCGCCGTCGCCCCAGCCGTAGGAGCCGAACAGTGCGGCGTTCTTGCCGCCAAGGCTTCGCTTGACTTCGTCGAACATGGGCTGGAACTCCATCTCTTCGAGCACTTCGCTGCCCATGGCGGGGCAGCCGAAGGCGATCGCGTCATAGGCGCTCAGCTCACTGGCCTTGACCTGATCAGGGGTCAGCATCGTGACCTGCGCGCCCGCGCTCTCCATGCCCTCGGCAACGGCCTTAGCCATGGCCTCGGTGTTGCCGGTGCCGCTCCAGTAAACGATTGCAGTCTTTTTCATATCAATAGGTTCCTTTCATAAGTCAGTATCTATCACACTGCCACGGCAAGCTGCTCGATGCCCGAGCCGGCCTCCCAGAGTGCGCAGTAGATCTCCGTGCATTTTTTGAAGCGGGCGAACAGCTCGCGCGCCTTCTCCTCGTCGCCGTAGACCTTCCACAGCCCCGCGCACTTGAAGTTGCAGGCGCGGTGGTCGATGAAACCCTTGACGTCCTCCGGCGGATACGAGAGAAAAAGCCCGACCTCATGGGGGAATTCGCCGCCCTCGCGGAACCGGCGGATGAGGTTTGCGATGCAGCGTCCGCAGTGGCCGCTGCTGTAGCCTGCGTGGTGCAGGATCTCGGCCGCCTGTTCGTTCTGAAGGTCTCTCCGCAGCTCAGAGGGGCGGTATAGGTACAAAAGGACCTGTCCTTTCAGAAAACGGATCGGCAGCAGACACAGCCCCTTCGGCACAAGCAGACGGTTCAAGCGGCGGATGTCCGCAAAGAGCGCTTCCTTATCTTCGCAAGGACAAGGGAAGAGGCTGCCCGTTTTGATTCCTGCCAACGTCGGCGCACCCTGCCGCACCAGGATCTCTTCAGACATGCCTGTTTCCCTCCTCTTTGATTTCGGTGGTGGCTCCTCGAGAGTTAGATCACTCTAACTCTCGAGGAGCGGCGTCCTCGCTCTTGACGTGTCTTAGGATACCCGAAAAGAAGAGCCTCATCCGCTCCAAATTGATCGGATGAGGCTCCAAAATATTTTATTCTGCTTTTTCCGCCGTCGGCGCGCAGCTGTCGCTGTCCGCGCCCGCACGGTACGCGCTCGGTGACACGCCGATCACGCTGCGGAAGGCTTTGGCGAACTTGCTGGCGTTGTCGTAGCCGAACTGTCCCGCGATATCGAGCACTGTGCGGTCGCTTGTGCGCAGGAGCTGCGCCGCGCCGTGCATCTTCTGCGCGCGAAGAAACGCCGCAGGCGTCATGCCGTACACGCCGCGAAAGCTCGCGGCGAGCTGCGAGGGCGACGCGCCGAGCTCCTGTGCCAGCGCCGAGATCGTGATGTCGTCCTCTGTACTTGCAAGCAGCGCGTCGCGCGCCGCGCGCGCAAGGCGCACCTGCGCGGCGGTGTAGCCGTGCTTTTCATGCGCCACGTCGAGCGCGCTTAAAAAGAGCAGTAGTTCGAGGACTTTAACCTTAAAGTAGCCGCGGCGGATACCGGCGGGCACGGCGTAGAGCTCGGAAAAGATGTGCTCCACGCGCGCCGACGATCTTGAGACAAAGCACTCGGAGTCGGCGAAGAACTTCTCCGCCAGCGCGCTGGGGCGGACGTCGACGTCCTGCAAAATGCAGGACAAACAATCCGGCGCAAGGGCAGGGTCGAGCGTGACGGTGATGCCGTGGTAGTGCCCCGTGGGAAACTCCACCTCCCCCTCGATGGCGGCGCGGCGCACAACGGAGAGGTCGCCGGGGGCCAAAAAGTAATGCTCGCCGCCGCAGCAGTATTCCGCACGGCCCTCGCGGCAGTGCTGGATCTCGATGAGCCCCGCTGTGCCCGGCTCCGCCAGGCGGTATGACGGCGCATGCACGTCATGATAGGCAAGCTCGATGCCGGGGAAAACGGGATAGGCCGTGATGCGCACCTCGCCGTCTGTCTCCTTGAGGCGGTAGACGGTGCGCTCGTCGTTCTGCTGCAAAATTTCTGCGTGGGCGCTGCAAGTTTTTGCCTGAGACTTTGGTCCGATCAAGGAAGTTTCCCTGTCCTTTCTTCTACAAAAACGCCGCAAAGCGCAGATCCCGCGCTTTGCGGCTTATGGCTGCTGATCAAACGCATTCCTCCGCGAGGTATGCGTTTTCCTCCGCCAGCTTACCCTCCAGCAGTTCGGGGTGCTTGAGATAGCGGCGCACGCTCGCCCAGAACAGCGCGTATTCGTGTCCCGTGCAGATGCGCTCGTCCATCACGACGGAGAGCGGGATCATTTTTTTATTATACTCCCCGCTTCTGTAATTGGCAATAGGCTTGCCCATGCTGACAAACACGCCCGTTGTGCCGAACTCGTAGCAGTGGTGGAAGATGGAGTTCGTGTTGATGGAGGCAAGGTTCGTGATGAAAAGGCTCGTGTGGAACGGGCTCAGATCAATAATCTTCCGCGGTAAAATGCCGCAGCGGTCCATCAGCTTGACAAGGCCGAACAAAAGCCCCGGCAGGATAGGGATGGCGAACAGGAAATTCGCAAATTTGTCCGTATTGTTGTTGTGCGCGGCCACCTGATTCTGCGCGACCGCCTCCTCGATCTTGCGGTTGATGGAGAAGATATCGTCCCCATCCTCGAAGAACACCTTGATCGACGTTTCGTCCGCGCGGCCGTCGGCGCGCGTTTTCAGAATGACGAAGCTGACGCAGAAGTGGTTGCGCTGGTAGATCTTGCTGTTCATAATGAAGCGGTTGATCTTCGGATTTTCCTGATACGCCTTGAAGTACGCCGCCAGAATGAGCGTCATATACGGGATGCGGACGCCCGTGCGGCGCTTTTCCTGAATGTAGCGGCGCAGGACCTCCATATCGGCGTATTCGGTGATGAAATTCTGCGCGTCGTAGCGCCGCGGCATGACATAGGGCAGTGCCGAAACGATGGTAGACGCCTCTTTCACTCGGGTTCCGTCGGGACGCATGGCAAGTTCCTCTTTTCTTTGAGTTAACTCCATCTTACCCGTTTTGCCCGCGTAATGCAATCATTTTCTTAGCAAATTCTTTATTAAAAGTCAATTAAGTCTCGTCCTCTCCCCAGTCGAGCGATACGTCGATGACACGCAGGAGGCCGGAAAGCGTCGAGGGGACATAGGCTCTGGCGAACATATCGTCCTGCGTGCAGAGCGTGCGCTCGGTCGTACCGTCCGCATCGTGCAGCGTCACGACGAGAAGCGCCGCATGTTCGGGCGCGGTCAGCGTCTCGGGAAGGGCGTCAGCGGCGTATTCCGCGCGCGACAGAACATTTTTATCGCTGTCCATCCAGACGAAATCGACCGACTCCACCGCCGTGCGCTCTTCAAACGTGACGCTCACCTTGATGGAGCGCCGCTCTGTTCTGCCGTTTACTTTCCATTCGACGCTTTCTTCCCTGCTCACGCCGACATGGGGGCCCATGCCGGTGCGATCCCATTCGGCGTAATATTTTCCGTCACTTGTGCGATAAACGGAGCACTGTTTGACCGGTTTCCATTCTCCGCTTGCATAGCAGATCTCGCCGCTTGTCTCATAGCTGTCGCCATTGTCATCGACCTTGATGTTCATTCCACTGCCCACAACCTCGTCGGACACCGCTTTGCCGACGGAATAGTTGAACTCCGAGTCCTCTTCGTAGTCCGGCTCGCCGGGCTCAAACGGCGTGATCGTCACAAACACCGGCACGCCGGGCACGCCGAAGTCGTAATCATCGCCGGTCTCCGTCGCATAGACTTTGCCGTCGAAGGGTTCCATGGCAAAGAAATACCCGACCCACTCGTCATCTGCCGGCTGCTGCGCCGCGTTTTCTTCGATGCGCTCGGGCTTGTAGAGCGCAAAGCTCACGCCGAACACCACCGCAAGCGCCAATGCAAAAGCGATCAGTCGTTTCATGCCGCATCCTCCTCCCAGTTGACCCAAATGCTGGTTGCTTTGAGCTTGCCGTCCTGATACGCAAACGTGTCCAGAGGCGACTCAATCTTTTCGTCGCGGCTGGAAATGGTATATTCCGCCGTCTCGCCGTTCCAATCCGTGCCATAGCTCGTGCCGATCAGGTACGCCGCGCCGTCTACAGGCGTGACGGACTCGGGCAGCGCGTCGGGCGCAAATTCTTCGAGCTTCAAGAGCTCATCATTTTCATCCATGTGCGCGACGGTGAACTTCGTCGGCGTCGGGCGGGAGACAGCGGTGATTGCGACCTTGACCGTTACACGCTCCGACTTGCCGCCGATCGTTTCGGTCTTGTCGCTTGTGAGCGTATGGGTCGTGCTGCCGCCGTCACCGCTTGGCCTACCCACGCTGTTGCCATTGGTCAGGTAAATGCGGCCGTCGTCGGTCTGATAGATGGGATAGAAGTTGAAGATCATATGTTCGTCGCCGCAGGCGTAAACCTCGCCTGAGAGATTGATATCCAGCCGATCCGTGCCGTTTTCTCTGTCGACATTCGACTGGCCGTCCGCCTTGCCGAGATTCCCGACGTGCACGATCTCCGGAAAGTCGCTGTCCAAAAGCGGACTTTCGGTCTCGCCATTTGCATCCTCGCTCTCCATCGGCAGAACGCTGAAGATCCCACCGCCGTCGGGAAGATTCGGAAAGCGCCAGCCCTCCTCCGTCCGCTCGGCGTAGAGCCGCCCTTTCGTCCAGCTAAATTTACCCGTGGCCGAGACCGCAAGGTCACCGCCGACGTCGATGTCCTCTTCCGAGACAAAAGCCCCGATGAGCGTACCCTCTTCCTCCCCGTCCGCGGCGGACTGCACCGCGCCGCCGTCGAGCAGCGCGATCAGAAAGACCGCCGCGAGAATCGCAAGGAAGACGAGCGCGGTTTTCGTGTTACTCTTCATGTTCTGCCTCCAATTCTCCGTCGCATTGCAGGATGTCGCCCACATTGCACTCAAGCGCGCAGCAGATGCGGTTGAGCGTCGCAAAGCGCACGCCCTTGGCCTTGCCGCTGCGCAGGATGGATAGGTTTGCCTCCGTGATGCCGACGATGGCGCAGAGCTCCTTGCTCGTCATGCCGCGCGCTTTCAGCACCTCGTCCAAATGTACCGTGATCGCTATAACCGCCCCCCCTCAGATAAAGAGGTCGTTGTCCGCCGCAAGGGCGACGTTCGAGGCGATGAGCTGAGAACCGAGGAGCGCCGCGAGCACGAAGCACAGCTCGAAGATCGGCAGGCGGATCGAAATACCGGCGCTCAAGATCATCGACACGCAGAACGCCTGCAAAACGTTGACCGCGAGCGCGAACAGCACGCTGATCTTGAGGACCTTGACGCACCAGGCGGCGAACTTGGGGGCATACTGCGCACTCTCCTGCGTGAACGCGCCGTCTTCCATCGTGTCGAGAAGGCCGACGGCGAAGTACGCCGTCGCCGCCGCGAGCAGCGCAGGCAGACTTTCCGCGGCAAAGCGCAGGGCGAGAACGGCATAACTGAGCGCAAGGCTCTTCGATCCCGTTATGTCCGTTGCCGCAGGCAGGACCGTATCGGCTGTAAAGGCGCTGTTGCCCGCCTTGAGCGTGTCGATGGCGGAAAGCAAACCCGCGAATCCGGCAAAGCAGACCTCGAAGACGAAGTACGCCGCCGCGACGGCGAGCATCACGCGGAAGAGCTTCAAAAGCTCCTGCGTATCGCCGCCGGAAAAGCGGCGCAGCAGCCGCAGCGCGACCCAGCCCGCGAGCAGCGCGAAAACGAGCCACTGCCAGGTAAGGCGCGGGAACAGCGCCTCCGCCGATGTGCTCCAATAATCGACCCAGCCGCGCGGAAAGAGTGTGCAGGCCGCGGCAGCGGAGAGGAGCACAAGCAGCGCGTCCTCCGGCTTCAGTTCCCGCCGCGCCCCGATGCGCACGAGCGCATAGAGCGGCAGCA
Organism: Oscillibacter sp. ER4; assembly: GCA_963623615.1. Lineage (GTDB taxonomy): Bacteria > Bacillota > Clostridia > Oscillospirales > Oscillospiraceae > Hominicoprocola. The sequence goes on from CAVFND010000029.1 coordinate 9,502, forward strand.
GGATCACCGCGGCATACAGCGTGAACGCCAGCGCGAAGCCGAAGCGTCCCGAGGCGGCGAGCGCGCTCAGTCCCTGCCCGATCGCGCTGCCGGGGAATCCGGCGATAGAAAAGGCGCTGCCCTCGAAAAGCCTCAGGGCAAGCGCGAGCAGCGCGCAGGCGACTGCCTCTGCCAAAAGTAATGTCTTGATCCGGTCACGTTTCATGCCGCACCTCCAGAATTATTGTTTTTCGATAATTTCTATCGTCAGCGTAGCAGAAGAATTATCGTTTGTCAATAATTTTTCAGCTTGTCCGAAATTCGTCGAAACGCGGCACAATTGCTTTAAAATAAACGATGAGTTTGCTTTTTTCTATTGATTATCCCCGTGCGATAGACTATACTGTAGTTGTTATATCATGCAATTTCTGTTGCTATTGCTCAAAAAAGACAATCAGGAGGACACCAACAATGAAGTACAATCGCACCTACAACTTCTCCGCCGGCCCCGCTATGATGCCGGAGCCCGTGCTGGAGGAAATCCGTGACGAGATGATGAACTACCGCGGCAGCGGCATGTGCGTCATGGAGATGAGCCACCGTTCCAAGGTTTTCCAGCAGATCGTTGACGAGGCCGAGGCCGACCTGCGCGACCTGATGGGCATCCCCGACAACTACAAGGTTCTGTTCATTCAGGGCGGCGCTACGCTGCAGTTCGCGGCTGTGCCCTGGAACCTGATGAAGAACGGCAAGGCCGTCTACGTCGAGACCGGCGCATGGTCCAAGAAGGCCATTGCCGAGGCCAAGAAGTACGGCGAAGTCATCGTCGCCGCTTCCTCCAAGGACAAGAACTACAGCTACATCCCCGACTGCTCCGATCTCGACATTCCCGAGGATGCCGACTATGTCTACATCTGCGAGAACGAGACCATCCACGGTGTGACCTGGCAGCAGCTGCCCAACACCAAGGGCCACATCCTTGTTTCCGACCAGAGCTCCATGTTCCTCTCTCAGCCCTGCAACGTCAGCGACTACGGCATGATCTACGCTGGTGTTCAGAAGAACGTCGGCCCTGCCGGTATGGTCATCGCCATCATCCGCGAAGACCTCATCCGTGAGGATCTCGATCCCAAGATGCCCATCTACATGCGCTACGACACCCACGCCAAGAACGACTCCATGTACAACACCCCGAACTGCTGGGCGATCTACTGCTGCGGCAAGGTGTTCAAGTACCTCAAGAGCATCGGCGGTCTCGAGGTCATGCATCAGCGCAACATCGAGAAGGCCAAGGTCATCTATGACTTCCTGGATTCCTCCAAGATGTTCCACGGCACGGTCGAGCCCGAGTTCCGTTCTCTCATGAACATCCCGTTCGTCACCGATTCTGCCGAGCTCGATGCCGAAGTCGTCGCCGCTACCAAGGCTGCCGGTTACGATAACCTCAAGGGCCACAAGAGCGTCGGCGGTCTGCGCGCCAGCGTTTACAACGCCATGCCCATTGAGGGCGCTCAGGCTCTCGTCGAGTTCCTGAAGAAGTTCGAGGCCGAGCACACCAAGTAAAGGAAAATTGAAAAGGGGGACTTTGTCCCCCCTTTCCTTATAAAGTTCTCACCGAGTTTGCGCCGCGCACGGTGCAAATAAAACGGGATCCTGTTCTGAAGGACAACCAGTGCGTCCGAAGGAACACCATGCAGCGCACGGCGCGGTGAGCGGCGGGCTCTGGAACTAAGCTCGAAAAGCAGCGTTGCTGTTTTTCGGAAAAGAAATATTTTTAAGGAGAATTTCGTTATGCGTATTCTTGTTACCGACGGTATGGATAAGGGCGCGATCGAGAAGGTTCGCGCGATGGGTCATGAGCTCGTTGAGCAGTTCTACGAGCCCGACGAGCTGGGCAAGGCCCTGCGCGACTTCGACGTCGCCATCATTCGCTCCAAGACCAAGCTGCGCGCCAAGCAGATCGACGAGGCCAAGGGCAGCCGCTTCAAGTGCGTCATCCGCGCTGGCGTCGGCCTTGACAACATCGACGTGCAGTATGCCAAGGACAACGGCATCGAGGTGAAGAACACCCCGAAGTCCCCCTCCGAGTCCGTTGCTGAGCTCGCCATGGCTCACATGTTCTCCTGCGCCCGTTACATCTCCATCGCCGGCCACTCCATGCGCGAGGGCAAGTGGGAGAAGAAGGCCTACGGCAAGGGCATCGAGCTGACCGGCAAGACGCTCGGTATCGTCGGTTTCGGCCGCATCGGCCAGAAGCTCGGCAAGATGGCCAAGGCCATCGGCATGAATGTCATCGCGTTCGA
>CAVFND010000030.1:0-11682 GCA_963623615.1 Oscillibacter sp. ER4
GCCTTGGCCACTCTGTACTTTTCCAACGCCACTGAAAGGAGATTGATTTTTTCTTGTAAGTCTTTGGATTTATACACCGCATCATCCAAACTTTCAAACTGTGATGTGAGAGCGTCAGATTGCCTGCCGTGCTTTTCGGTAAATCTGAAAATCAGCTCTTGATCTGCCGGACTTCTATAAAACGGGCTGTTCTGCTCCCGTTGTATGGCATCCTGCAATCCCGTTTCAACCAAATAGGGGACCTCTCTGTCAGAAATCGGCTGCCCATCTGTCCTATACACTACATTTCCAACCTGGACATAGGCATCTACGGGCTCCGGCTGGTCTATGACCGCTATATCTGAGCTGCTGATCTGCGCCGCTTTTGGCTTTTTCCTCCGCAACAACAGGAATGTGAGCAGGCCAAAAATAAGGGCCAAAACCAGATAGACCACCCACTGCTGCCTATCGCTGATACCCAGAAATACAAAGGCCACGGTGAACACCCCGCAGATGATGCCCTGGATGAGCCGGATGACCCGCCACGCCTTTTGCAAAAACTTTTTCATGCCTGCCGCCCCTTTACAGGTTTATTCTTGACTTTTTCTCTATTATAGTTTGCACCCTGTCTGCGTGTCAAGTATTGGAGCCTTTATTGATAATGACATACCAAATGTGCAAACTATAATTATTTGTGAGAGGAGGCGGTGCAGTTGATCGCTGAGAAAATCAAGGCCCTGCGTGAGGCAAGGGGCTGGAGCCAGGCGGAACTTTCCCGGCGGCTGGGCATCACCAGAAACGGCGTGAACTCTTGGGAGCAGGGGCTCTCTATGCCATCACCGGCGTGCCTGGTGGACTTGGCCAAGGTGTTTGGCGTGTCCACGGACTACCTGCTGGGACTTGAACGGCTCACCACGGTGGATGTCACCGGCCTGGCGGACCGTGATGTTGCGGTGCTGGCAGAGCTGGCCGAAAGGCTCAAAAACTGCAAAGACTGACACAGCGGCTCACTTTTCGTGGGCCGCTTTTTTGTTCTTGACTTTATACACCTGTGGGTGTATAATCGGGGTACAACAAACGGAGGTGCTGCTCTATGACCCATTCCAAACTGCAAACCAAGCGCCTGGAGGCGCAGATGTCCCAGTCCCAGCTTGCTGCTGCCGCTGGCATCAATGGCCGGATGCTCCAGTATTATGAGCAGGGTGCAAAAGACCTAAGCGCCGCCAAGCTGGCCACGCTGCTCAAGCTGTGTCTGGCTCTCAACTGCACACTATCAGACATTCTCCCTGACGGAGAAACAACCGAACTGCTGACCCGGTACGGGCAGTAAAGCCTTTTCTGGCGGGGTGTTCATCACCCCGCCGCTTTTTTATTTTCTGAGGAGGGTATCACATGAATTACAAGGGCTTTCATCAACTGCAATGGGAGGACCGCCTGGTCATTGAAAAGATGCTCAAGGTGGGTGACAGCAAGGCCAAGATCGCTGAGGCGCTGGGCGTGTGCAAAAAGACCATCTACAACGAAATCAAACGGGGCTGGACCCAGCAGATGACCGCTGACTATGAGTTTATCTGGTGCTACTGCCCGGAAACGGCAGAGCGCAAATATCAGGAAAACCTCCGGGCCAAGGGGCCAGACCTCAAGATTGGCAATGACATTGATTTTGCCAACTATGTAGAGCAGAAAATTGTGGAGGAGCATTATTCTCCCGCCGCCCTGCTGGCGGAGCTCAAGGCAAAGCCGCCCAAGTTTGACACCACGGTCTGTGAGGCCACGCTCTACAATTACATCTACCGGGGTGATGTGTTCCTGGTCCTCAACCCGGAGCACCTGCACGAAAAGGGCCGCCGCCACTACGGCCAGAAATACGGCGAACAGCGGAACGCCGCCAGAGCTGCCAAGGGTCCCCGGATTGATAAGCGTGACCCCATCATCAACTCCCGCACCACTTTTGGGCACTGGGAGATGGACAGCGTGATGGGCACCGTGGGCTCCAGCCGGGCGCTGGTGGTGCTCACAGAACGGCTCACCAGGGCGGGCATCATCCTCCCGGTGCCGGACCATACCGCCGCCAGCGTGGTCCGGGCGCTCAACGGTCTGGAGCGCCGCTTTGGCAAGAAATTCTATGTGATGTTCCAGAGCATCACGGTGGACAACGGCTGTGAGTTTCAGGACTACGACGGGATGGAAAAGGCCTGCCGCCGGAAAGGAAAGCGCACCACCGTTTACTACTGCCACCCGCACGCACCACATGAGCGTGGCAGCAATGAGAACATGAACAGGATAATAAGGCGGTTTTTCCCAAAGGGCACCAACTTTGATGAGGTGTCTATTGCGGAGATACACCAAGCTGAGGAGTGGATAAACAACTACCCACGGGAGGTGCTGGGCTGGCAAACGGCGGCCACCCTCCTGCGGGACTACATGAGCGCCTGCTGATCTGCCGCCCAATAAAGCTGACCGCCGGAGCCCACGGAGGCCACCGGCGCTGTTGTCATGCCCAAATGCAGAAAAACGCACAAAACAAGCCGCAAATAGCACGGCTCATTTTGTGCGTTCATACAACTTTACAAGTTTATTGTAATTTATTCTTGACTTTTTGCGAAACCATACCGTTTTTTTGCATTTTTTTGCCCCGCGCGGCAAAGCAGAAGAAAAAAGAGACGGCCTTGGCCGTCTCTTTAAAACCGTCAAAAAAGTGGCAAAGCCACTTTTTCGAAAGGGATCCGCTGCGCTCTGCGCCTTGGTTGTCCGCTTATAGCGGGCAACTCGACGCTCGCTCCGTGCAAAGTGTTTTCTGCCACGCACATGTCGCGGCAGAAAACAGATTTTACATCTTTCACGTCCGCAGACGTAAAACTCTGCAAGGCTTTTTCAGCGTAGCATATTTGCCGCCACGCACGGCGGCAAATATGCTGCTATTGCGTTTTCACTCAAAAAGCAGCTTCGCCGCTTTTTGACTGTTTCTTAAAATGTTCTCTTGTCAGCTTGATGACCACGGGACTCAGCAGCAGCAATGCGATGAGGTTCGGGATGGACATGAGGCCGTTGAGCGTATCGGAGATATCCCACACGAGCGTCAGGTCCGCGACCGCGCCGGCCACGACGACGAGGCAGAAGATGATCTGATAGGGGCGGATGATCTTGCTGCCGAATAAGAACTCCGCGCAGCGCGTGCCATAAAGCGCCCAGCCGAGGATCGTGGACGTGGCAAACAGCAGCAGACCGACCGCCAGAATGACCGAGCCTGCCTTCGCGCCGAAGACGCTCGAGAAGCCGACGACCGTGGTTGAAACGCCCGCAGCCGCCGCGTTGCCGTAATTGCCGTCCGCCGCGCCGGAGCAGAGGACAACGAGCGCGGTGAGCGTGCAGATAACGATGGTGTCCATAAAGACCTCAAAGATGCCGTAAAGGCCCTGCTTGACGGGGTTCTTTTCCGACGTGGCGGCATGCGCGATCGGCGCGGAGCCGAGGCCCGCCTCGTTGGAGAAGACGCCGCGGCCGACGCCCTTGGTCATGGCGAGCTTGATGGAGATGCCCGCCGCGCCGCCGGTGACGGCAGCGGGATCGAACGCGCCCTTGAGGATGGAGGCAAACACGCCGGGAACGCTGCTGATATTGGCGAACACGACGACGAGTGCACAGACGATGTAGATGACAGCCATGCCGGGCACGAGCTTTTCCGTGACCTGACCGATGCGCTTGACGCCGCCGAGCAGCACCAGCGCGACAAAGATGGCGACGCAGATGCCGGTGATCAGGCAGATCATCATCTCCTTGCTCGCCGCGTTTTCATTGAACGCGATGGCGACGGACTTGACAGAGTCCGCGATGGAGTGCACCTGCGCGATGTTGCCGATGCCGAACGCCGCGATGGCGCCGAACACGGCGAACACGCTGCCAAGCCACTTCCACTTGGGGCCAAGGCCGTTTTTGATGTAGTACATCGGGCCGCCGCACCAGTCGCCCTTTTCGTTGCGCTCGCGGTACTTGACAGCGAGCGTGACCTCAGAGAATTTTGTCACCATGCCGAAAAGCGCCGAGACCCACATCCAGAACACGGCGCCCGGACCGCCTAAGACGATCGCGCCCGTGACGCCCGCGATATTGCCCGTGCCGACGGTGGAGGCAAGGGCCGTGGATACGGCCTGTATCGGCGTGATCTCGCCGTCGCCCGCCTCTCCTTTCTTAAAGATCTTGCCGATGGTGTTTTTCCACCAGTAGCCGATCTTTGTGAACTGGATAAAGCCCACAGCGATGCTCAGGTAGATGCCCGTGCCGACGAGCAGCGCCAGCATCACCGGTCCCCAGACGAAGCCGTTGACCGCAGTGTTGATCTTCATAAACTGTTCCATACGCTTCTCCTCCCTAAAAAATCACATTCCATAAAACAATTGATGAATTTCTTTCATAGCCCAAAGGATACCAAATCGGCAGCCTTATGTCAACGGGGCAAAGGTCGGTTTTTGCCGCACATTCCCCGTCAATTGTGCAGTTCGCCCGTATTTTAATGCATTCTTTATGCGCATTTGGCGCTTTGAACAGCGGATATGATGAAAATTCTTTCCAACCATTGCTTGACAGCGCGGGTCTGTCATGCTATCCTAACCGTACTAACACACTTAGTACAGCTGGAGGTGCCTATGTTCAATCTGATCTTTCTGATCCCGGTGCTCACCGTGCTGGTGCTCGGCGTTTTGATGCTTGTCGTGCTGTGCACTCGATGAGCGCGGGAGGACTGCCATGATCACCTTAAATTACCGCGACGCGCGCCCGATCTACGAGCAGGTGTGCGACGGACTGCGGCGGCTGATCGTCTCGGGCGCGATCGCCGACGGGGACAAGCTCCCCTCGGTGCGCGCGCTGGCGACGCAGCTCGCCATCAACCCCAATACCATCCAGCGCGCGTACAACGAGCTGGAAGCGAGCGGCTACTGCTGCTCCGTGCCCGGCAAGGGCTGCTTTGCCGTGCACACTTACCGTGCGCAGGACGACGCGCGCCGCTTATCGCTTGAGCAGCAGCTGCGCGAGCTTTTGCAGGAGCTGCGCGCCATGGGCGTGAGCGAAGAAGAGATCCAAACGATGTGCAGGGAGGGAGAAGAGAAATGATCGAAGTACGCGGGCTCGTCAAAGCATTTGACGGCTTTGCCGCGCTTTCCGGCGCGGAGCTGACCGCGCAGAAGGGCACGGTCTACGGTCTTGTCGGTCCGAACGGCGCGGGCAAGACGACGCTGCTGCGCCATTTGACGGGCGTTTACCATCAGGATGCAGGCACTGTGACCTTTGACGGCCAGCCCGTCTGGGAAAACGCGGACGTGAAGTCGCGCATCGCCTCCATTCCCGACGACTGGTTCTATTTTATGCAGGCGGGACTGCGCGATATGATGCGCTTTTACCGCGGGCTCTACCCGAATTTCAATTCAGAGCGCTATAAAAAGCTCAGGGAGGTCTTCGCGCTGGACGAAACCCGTCCCCTGCGCCGCATGAGCAAGGGCCAGCAGAAGCAGGCGGCCTTCTGGCTCGCGATGTGCACGATGCCGGACTATCTCATCCTCGACGAGCCGGTCGACGGTCTCGACCCCGTGATGCGCCGCCAGGTGTGGAGCCTCATTTTGCAGGACGTCAGCGAGCGCGGGACAACGGTGCTCGTCTCGTCGCACAACCTGCGCGAGCTCGAGGATGTGTGCGACCACGTGGGCGTGATGAACAAGGGCAAGCTCCTGCTCGAGCGCTCGCTGAGCGAGCTGCAGGACAACACCGTGAAATTGCAGCTCGCCTTCGACGGTATGGAGCTGCCCGCGCTGCCGCAGGACATCAAGGTCCTGCACCACGCGCAGACCGGCCGCGTCCACACGCTCATCTGCCGCGGCAGCGCGGAGGAGCTGACGAAAAAGCTCGCGGTCACGCAGCCGATCTTCATCGACGCGGTCCCGCTGACGCTCGAAGAAATTTTCATCTATGAACTGGGAGGTGAGGACTATGCGATCCGCGACATCGTTCTTTAATAAGACGTTATTCCGCAATCAGCTGCTGCGCACGTGGCCGCTGTGGCTCGCGTACACGGCTGTGTGGTTTTTCATCGTACCCATCACACTGCTGACGCAAATGTCTGCCCGGCAGGGGCTCTACACCGCGGAGGACGCAATCGATCTTCTGCTTTCCACCGGCGCGCATGACGGCATCTACATCACGTTCGGCTTCGGACTACTGTTCGCGATGCTCTCTTTTTCGTACCTGACAAAGGGCCGCGCGACAAACGGCTACCATGCCCTGCCCATGCGGCGCGAAACGCTGTTTTCCACCGTCTACCTCACCGGCCTTTTCTGCCAGATTACGTCGATCCTGCTCGCCTTTCTGTTCGCCGCGGCGGTCACAGCGCCGCTCCACCTTGACTTCTGGGGCGTGATCGGCAGTGCGGCGCTTGCGGCGATGCTTGAAACGGTCTTCTACTATTCGTTCGCGGTGCTGTGCGTGATGATGACGGGCCAGATGCTGGCCGCGCCCGCATTCTATGTCATCGGCAACTTCCTTGCCTCGGGGATGGAATCGCTCGTCATGAGCTTTGCGGGCAATTTTCTCTACGGTTATACCGCGAGCGGCACGACGCATCTCAGCTTCCTCTCCCCGTTCATCTGGATGAACCGCAGGGTAAACGTCAACTGCGACTACAGCTATATCGACGAGACGGGCGAGACTTTGGTCACGAACGCCTATCTCGATCCCGACTCGCTCGCGCTGCTCATCGCCTACGCGCTCGCGGGCCTCGCCATCGCGGTCATCGCGATGCTTCTCTACCGCACGCGCAAGAGCGAGCTGACCGGCTCGACGGTCGCTTTTTCGTGGGCGACGCCCGTCTTCAAATACGGCGTGGCGTTCTGCACAGCCATCGCGATCGGCCAGATCCTCTACTACTTCCTCTTCGGCCAGTATCAAGCGAGCGGCCACTATTCCCTGCCCGGTACGATCGCCTGCATGCTGGCCGCGGGGCTCGCAGGCTATTACATCGCCGAAATGCTGATCCGTAAGAGCTTCCGTGTCTTCCGCGCGGGGGCCAAGGGCGCGGCTATCGTCGCGGGTATTCTGGTGCTGCTCGGCATTACAATGACCTTCGATCTCACAGGCTATGAAGACCGCATCCCGAACGAAAACGACATTGAATCCGTCTCCTACTCGTTCGGCGGCAGGACACAGGTCGCAACGCAGGACCCCGACACCATCCGGTATCTGCTCGCCGCGCACCGCGCCATCGTGGACAACAAGGACGATCAGCTGCGCCGCGTCAACGGGCCGATCTCCATTGATACTGACTCCAATACCGGTAGAGTCGGTTTCTCGCTTGAGTTCACTTACTATCTCGAAAACGGCATGCAGCTCACACGCGACTACACCGTCTATCTGCGCGAAGGAGACCTCCCCGATCCTGCGTCCGTCACAGGGCGGGTGAATACACTCTACATGTGCCCCGAGTCCGCCAGGCGCCGCATTCTCGGTCCCGGCTCTGACGAGATCGGCGAGCATCCGAGCTTTCTCGACAGCTATTGCTCCTATTTCAGCAAAGGCGTCGATGTCGATTACGTTCTCACACCGGAGCAGGCCGAAAAGGTCTACGACGCGCTGCTTCAGGATGCGGAGAACATCGGCGGCGGCAACGGCAACATCTTCACGGTGCAGGAGTATGCGACCAATGCGATCGCCTATTCTTTTACACTGTACTTTAATACGATCGACGAAAATGGCCGGCCGGATGTTGACTATCTTTACGCTGAGGTGAACGAGAACACGCCCCACACGCTTGAAACGCTGAACGAGCTGCTGCCCAATCTGAAACATAAAACCGTAACGCCTCCCACCGACGACAGCATCATCACTCTGCCCGCCGACGACGCGGACAGTGCAGAGGGTGTGAACTGACATGGCAGAAAGACAGACGCGGCGGCGCAGACGCCGCCGCAGGGAAAATTGGAAGAATGTTTTATATGTGCTCGTGCTCGTTCTGCTTCTGATCTTCGGCGCGGTGCGGCTGCGCTACGCGCTCATGCACCGCGACCTGCCCGGGTCGAACGTCAGCGTGCCGGACTTCGTCACGGTCGATTACATTCCGACAAGCGAATACTCCCGCCCCGGCACGCCGCTCGAAGAAATTTCCGGCGTCGTGGTGCACTATGTCGGCAATCCCGGCACGACCGCCGCGGCGAACCGCAGCTTTTTCGCCAACCTCGCGCTGACGCACGAGACCTACGCGAGCGCCCACTTTCTCGTGGACCTCGACGGTGAAATTCTGCAATGTGTGCCGCTGACGGAGATCGCCTACTGCTCGAACACGGCGAACGACTACACCGTGTCCATTGAGGTCTGCCACCCCGACGACACAGGCAAGTTTGACGACGCAACGATGGAGAGCCTTGAAAAGCTCGTCGCGTGGCTGTGCGAGATGTTCGATCTTGACCCCACCGAGGACGTCATCCGCCACTACGACGTGACAGGCAAGATCTGCCCCAAATACTATGTGGAAAACGAAGATGCGTGGCTCGCCTTCAAGCAGGACGTGAGCGCGCGCATCGAAGAGGACAAAACCGCGAACGGTGAAACCAACTGAGACATCAAATCGGGGGGGGATCTCATGCACGACTTTGTTTCCTATCTTTTTTATCTTTTGCAGCGCGGCATGCGCTTTGCCGTGCCCGCCGTGCTCGTCTGCGGCGTGATCCTGGCCGCCTGCTATGCCGTCTGCCGCAGGCAGGGCCGCCGCTTCCCGTGGGGAAAGGCGATCTGCGCGCTGCTGCTCGTCGGCTGGGCGGCGGTCACGGTCTTCGTCACGCTGCTGCGCAGCGAGTCTGGCGAATTCGCCATGCGGCAGTGGAATTTGCAGCTTTTCCGCGCCTGGCGCGAGGCGTATCAACGCTTCACGCTCCAGATCTGGCTCAACGTGCTGCTCAACATTGCGCTCTTCGTCCCGCTGGGATTCCTGCTGCCGCTGCTGACTAAGCTGTTTCGCAAGTGGTACGCGGCGCTCGGCGCGGGCTTTGGCGTCTCGCTCCTCATTGAGCTGACGCAGCTTTTCACCGGAAGCGGCATGTGCGATGTGGACGACCTGTTCACCAACACACTCGGCGCGATGCTCGGCTGGTGCGCGGCGATGTTCGTGCTCGCGCTGCATCAAAAAAGCAGAGCGTGGCCGCGCTACTGCGCGCTGCCCGCCGCATTTGCGCTCGCACTCAGCGCTATTTTCATTTCCTACGCCGCGCAGCCCTATGGCAACCTGCGCGACGCCTCTGTCACGACAGCGGACCTGAGCGGCGTCCGCTGGTCGGTCGATTATCCGCTCGATGAGGACAGCAAAACCGCCTGGGTCTATCAGGCGCAGGCGCTCGACAACGCGGGCGCCGACCGCTTCGCCGCGGAATTCGCCGCCGCGCACGGCGTCGAATTTCCGGACGTCGACTACTACGACGACACCGCGCTCTACATGAACCATTCCACCAGCGATTTTCTCAACATCACACTGCACGACGGCACGTGGGAATACAGCATCGGGCATGATCACACCCCCGCCTTCGATGCGCCCGCGTCCGGTGTCACGGAGGACATGCTGCGCGAAATGCTCGACAATTTTGGCTTTTCCGTCCCCGCCGACGCCGCGTTCGCGCTCTCGCCGTATGGCAAGACCTCTTACTGCGCGGTGTTCTCCGCCGATCTTCTCCCCACGGAGGGCGGCTTCCTCCACGGTATGCTCACCTGTGCACTCAGCGCGCGGGATAACGACGAGTCGACGCTCTCGCGGCTCGAAAACCGCATGACCACGCTCGCGCCCGTGCGCGAAGAGCCCATCCTCTCCCCCGCGCAGGCGCTCGCCGCCTTGCAGGCGGGCAAGAGCTTTGAGGGCGCATGGTTCGCGCAGAGCGCCCAGCAAATCGAGGTGCGCTCCTGCACGCTCGACTACCTCTCCGATTCCAAGGGCTTCTATCAACCGGTCTACCGCTTCGAGCTGTCGCTCTTCGGTCAATCGGGCGGCATCACCGACGCGGTCGACTACGTCCCCGCGCTCTTCTGAGCGCCGGTCTGCAAGGATGTTCCGATGAAACGCTTTTTCGCCGCACTGCTCAGCCTCGCATTGTGTCTTGCGCTATTTCTCTTCGTCCGAAATGAGTCTGACGAACCGCTCCTGCACGTCGCGCTCAAAGATGCCGGCGAGCAGGACACCGCCTATGTCTACGAAACGGTCTACGCAAGCGGCAAGAGCCGCGCCTGCGACGCCTTCACGCCCGACGCCTGCGTCTTTTACACCGCCGACTACGCGGACTTCGACACCACCGCGCTCCGCACCCATCTGGTCAACACACTTGTCGCCACCACGCTCTACGACTCCGTCGGCAACACCGTTGAGCCCGACGAGACGATGATCACCATGATGCACGCCGCCGCGGATCAGATCGACCACGCGATCTTAGATTTTCAGATCATCGTCGTGAACGGTCGGCACTACTTCGCCTTCGTCAGGCTCAACGTCAACTGGCAGGACCCGTGTACCCTGTACGAGTATGACGGCGGCCAGCTTCGCGAGCTCGCGCAGTGGGACAACATGCGCCTGCTGTCGATCGGTTTCATATAAAAAAGCGGCTTTCTCTGTCGAGACAGCCGCTTTTTCTTTTTATTTGTTCTTTTCCAGACTGTACGGGTCTCTGCCCGCGGCGAATTCGGAGATCATCTCCGCCGTCAGCGCGATACCGTTGTTGACGAAGGTCTCCTGCAATTCCTTGCGGCTGACCCATGCGCCGTCCGCCAGCTCGAAGTTGTCGAGATGGATGGTATCGTCGTCGCCGTCGAGCCTGCACCAGAAGCCCATCATGATATTGCCGCTGATGCCCCAGGGCTGGCCGCGGTAGTAGCGCAGGTCCTTGACCTTTAATCCGACCTCCTCCATCACCTCGCGGTGCACCGTCTGCTCAAAGCTCTCGGCAAACTCGGTGAAGCCCGCGATCAGCGCCGTGCGCTGCGCGCCGGGGCGGTTGGCGTACTTCGTGAGCAGCAGATAGTCCCCGTGCGTCACGGCCACGATGACCGACGGGTTGATGCGCGGGAAGATCATGTTGCCGCACTTGGGGCAGCGCATCATGCGCTCGTTCACGTCGTGGACGAGCTTTTCCCCGCAGCGGCCGCAGTAGCGCGCGTCGCGGTACCACGAGCAAAGATGCCACGCGCTCACTGCTGCGTAGGCGAGTTCCTTGGGCTTTTCCGTGCGGAAAAGGCCGATGTTGCGGTAGGAGTAGCCGTCGAGCGCGCGCTCGTTCTCGTCAAAGAGTAGGTAATACTCCCGCCCGTCGAGCTCAAAAAGATAGGTGAACGCCTCGTCGGGCTCGGTAAACTGCGCGCGCGACGGGAACTTGAGGCCGTTGTCGTCGATGCGGCACAAAAGGTCCTGCCCGCGGAACTGCACCACGGCGCTGCTCTTTTTCGGCACGGCGTTCTTTTTCCACTCGTTGTAAAGATGCTTCGGCTCGATATCCTGGATCATGTCGGCTTTCCTCCCGCTTGTTTGTTCTTTAGCAGGGCTATTCTACAACGCGCCGCGGCATTTTGCAAGATGCGCGTCACTCCTGAATGACGCGCTCGGTCTCGAGCGCGGCGATGCGTTTTTTCGCGCGGCGCAAGCCGATCGGGCAGTCGACAAGCCCCACGATACACACAAGCAGGAGAAGAGAGGCC
>CAVFND010000031.1:0-11653 GCA_963623615.1 Oscillibacter sp. ER4
TTGGGGGATTTAAAGGGGGCCATTCTCTCACGTGAGAGAATGGCCCCCTTTGCCCGTGAAGCGCCACCGGCGCTGCTTCCCCCCGTCGCGCAGTGCGCGGCGTTATGTACCCTTCTTATGGGGGTAAGGAGTCCTTTCCTCTGTGAGCCCCACCAGATAATCCACACTCGTGTGGTAAAACCGCGCGAGCCTGATGAGCACGTCGCTCGGGACGTCGCGCTTGCCGGTCTCGTAGTTGGAATAGCAGACCTGCGAGCAGCTCAGATAGTCGGCCAGGCTCTTTTGCGTCAGGTCGCTGTCCTCTCTCAAATCTCGAATACGTCGATACATTTCGCTTCACTCCATCCAGAATGCGTTTAGATTCTGTAAAGAAGTATACGTAAAACGAAATGTTATATTGTGCTATAAAACAAAATATTATATAGTTTTTCGAGGGTGGTTCTATGACGGACTACAAGGCAATGTATCTGCTCCTCTTCAACGCGGTCACGGACGCGCTGGAGAAAATGGACGGGCAGAACTATGGTGAGGCCAGCGCGCTGCTGATCGCCGCGCAGCAAAAGGCCGAAGAGCTCTACATGGACTCGGACGGCGAATAACACCTGAACTACGCAAAAAAACGGAGAGGCAATACCTCTCCGTTTTCTCGTTCTGCTCTTTTACCGGTCGAGTCCCGTATCGAGCCAGCCGGGCTTTTCCTGCTCGACGGGCGGCTCCGTGGTCGTGCCCGGGTCGGTCACGCCGGGGTCCGTGGTTCCGGGATCGGTGGTCGTGCCCGGGTCTGTCGTGGTCCCGGGGTCGACTGTGCCGGTATTGCCGGGATCGGTCGGCGTGGTCGTGCCGGGATCGACGGGCGTTACAGGGTCCGTCGGCGTGACCGCCGTGGACTTGCCGACAAGCACGATGCGGTTGCGCGCCTTGTAGTTGCTGCTTGCTTCAAACGTGGACGAAATGAGCTTGCCGTCGCCGGAGTAGACGTTGCGGTAGGTCTTGACCTTGTAGCCGGTGTAGGCGGTCTGCTCGACCTTGCGCTCACCGGGGGCGAGCTCGTCGGTCTCGACGATCTCCTCCGTGAACGGGATGGTCTCGAGCACGTCGGCCTTGATCTTCACGTAGGTGTCGTCGACCTTCGTGCCGCGCAGCGTGACCTTGAGATAGTCCTTGCCGCCGCTCGCGTAGTATTCGGCAATGACCTTGATGGGGTACATCGTGTTGTTGCGGAACTCGAACTCGGGCCCGCCCTGCGCGACCGTCGCGTCGAGGCCGAGGCCGATATAGTCGGACGCGAAGCCGTGATTCGTGCGCTGCACGATCTCAAGGTTCGCGTAGAGCGCCGCGGCATAGAGCGTGGAGCTCGCCTGACACGCGCCGCCGCCGACCATGTCGACGGTCTTGCCCTGCAAGTAACCCGGTGCGGTGCTGTACCCGTTCGCTGCCGTAAACGGCGTGACGAGCGGGCCGTATTTCATCGTCTCGCCGGAGTTCAATATGTAGCCGGTGATGCGCGAAGCCGTCAGCTTGACGTTCGCGCGGCGGCCGGATGCGCCGCCGACCTTCGTGGTGTAGCTGCTCAGCACATCGCGGAACAGGACCTTTTGAAGCTGCTCTGCCGTGACGTCCGGCGCTTCGACCGTGGCGTTGCTGAGCTCGACCGTCTCTCCCGCCGCAGCGGCGTTGTAGGCGGATTCAAGGTCAGAAAGCGTGAAGTCCACGCCCGCGTGGCCGGGTACGACCGCACCGGTCTCCTTGTCGCAGGTCGCGTTGACCTTCTGCCCGATGATGGCCTCGCGCTGCGCGGCCAGGTCGACCTCCTGCGCGGGGATGACGTCGTATACGCCGCCCTCGCTCGCGGGCTGGAGCACGATCTCAGACAGGTCGCCGCCGCTCAAATACGCGCCGTTTAAGTATACGCCGATCTGGTATCTCGCGGTATCCGTCGTCGCGCGGCCGTCCTGCGGCTTCGTCACGCTGACCTTGCCGTCCTCCGTCACGTTGATGGCAAACTCCACGGGGTCGCAGTTGATGCTGTCGCACACCGTGTCGACAAGATCCTCCATCAGGTCGGGCGCGTAGGCCGCGTCGATCACCTGCACGGCATCCTGCGGCTTGAAGAGCGCGCGCAGGTACTTCGCGCCCGCGGTCAGAAAGCTGTCGTTGCAGCCGTAAACGTTGTAGATGTGCTTGGCGAGCCCGTCATAGTCAACGTATTCCGGCATCTCGTCGAGCGACACGTGCGCGACCTCCGTGCCGTCGGGCAGGACGAAGTCGACCCCCGCGTCCTTCGCCTGCGCGACGCTCGCTTTGAGCTGCGCGGCGACCTGCTGCTCGGTCATCCCGCCGTAGTCGGTATCGCCCATCATCACGTTGGGATAGATTTTTTGGCTGGCCGACGCCCACGCGCCAAGGCCCAAGTACGCCGCGACGAGCACACCCGCGACGATGCCGACGACCTTGCCGGTCTTGCCCGATGTTTCACGTGGAACGCGCGGCGGCTTCTCCGCGCGTGGGGCTTTCGGTTCTTTCGCAGCCTTTTCCGGCTGCATCAGGCGCTTGCCGCCCTTTCTTCTCTTCTTTTCCTCAAAGGCGCCGTTCGTTTCATCCATGTCTGGCTCCTCCTGTTTCTTCCGATCTTCCGGACAGGTCTTCCCTGCCGGTCGTCTCAGTATACCACAGAATGCGAGAAAAAGAATCTCAATCTGGTGACAATTTCATCTTTTTTCTCAGCGTTTTGCACATTTGGGGATGCGGATAGTCAGTAGGATGCCGTCGTCCGTGTCCTCACGCTGCATGTCGGCCTCGACGCCCGCGCGCTGCATCAGTCCAAGCGAGTGGCGGATGGTGTTCAAAAAGATGCGCACATCCTTGACAATGTAGGTCGGCAGGCGCGGCGGGGGCGTTTTCTGTTTGAGCTTCAGCAGCTCTTCAATGTACGCCTCGCTCTGCGCGACGTTGTAGCTGCGGCGGATGATGACCTGCAGGGCCTGCAAGCGGTCCTCCTCGTCCGTCAGGCGTAGCAGCGCCCGCGCGTGCCGCTCGGAAAGATCGTGCTCGCGCAGAAGGCGCACACAGTCCGGCGACAGGCGCAGCAGCCGCAGCTTGTTGGCGATGGCGGACTGGGACTTCCCCAGCCTTTCCGCCGCCTGCTCCTGCGAGAGGCCGTAGGTCGCGATCAGCCGTGCGATGGCTGCGGCCTCTTCGAGATAGTGCAGGTCGCGGCGCTGGAGGTTCTCAATGAGCGCGAGCAGCGCGCTCTCCTCCTCGCTCGAGCGCGCGAGCAGACACGGCACCTCGCGCAGTCCCGCGAGCTTTGCCGCGCGCAGCCGCCTCTCCCCCGCGATGAGCTCGTAGCCCTCGTCCGTGCGGCGGACGGTCAGCGGTTGGAGGATGCCATAGCGGCGGATGCTGTCGCTCAGCGAGCGCAGCGAGGCCTCGTCAAACTCGATGCGCGGCTGGTTAGGGTTAGGGCGCAGCGCATCGATGGGCAGATCGAGCACGCGGCGCGGGAGCAGCGGCTTTCTTGCGGACATTTCCATGGATTTCCCCTCCTTTTTCTCCACTTTTAGCACAAAAAGTGTGCAAAAGCGGGCGAAAGGCGGCGGAAGAACAAAAAAATTCGCGTCCTAAGACGCGAATTTTTTTGTTTGCTTCTTTATTTCCCGTCGCGCTTGACGTGGATGCGGCTGATCGCGCGGGCGATGCGGGCGTGGGCAATGGCCTGCTCCTGCGCGCTGCGCTTCGCCTTGAGCTCGGCGCGCGCGGCGGCGGCCATCTCTTCGGCGCGGTGGAGGTCGATCTCCTCCGGCCGCTCGACGGTGCTCACGAGCATCAGCGCTTCGCCGCCGTCCATCTTGAGCACGCCCTCGGACACGGCGGCGATCTGCTCGGCGCCGTCCGGCGTGCGCAGCGTCATCTTGCCGGGGACGATAGCGAGCGCCAGGTCCTCATGCTGCGCCATCAGGCCGTACATGCCATCGATGGTCGGCACCATGAGCGACGCGCACTCCCCGTCGAAAAACATCCGCTCGGGCGCGAGGACGCGAAGGTGAAACGCCTTCATCACACTTCCCCGCTTTCCATCTTCTTCGCCTTGGCAAGCGCATCGTCGATCGTGCCGACGTTGTAGAACGCCATCTCGGGATAGCTGTCCATCTCGCCGGAAAGAATCGCTTCAAAGCCGCGGAGCGTCTCTTCGAGCGGCACGTAGACGCCAGGAAGGCCCGTGAACTTTTCGGCCACGAACGTCGGCTGGGCCAAAAAGCGCTGGATCTTTCTCGCGCGGTTGACTGTGACCTTGTCCGTGTCGCTCAGCTCCTCCATGCCGAGGATGGCGATGATGTCCTGCAATTCGCGGTATTTCTGCAAGGTCGCCTGCACGCCGCGCGCGATGCGGTAATGCCGCTCACCCACGATGCTCTCTTCGAGGATGCGGGACGACGACTCGAGCGGGTCGACCGCGGGATACAGGCCCTGCTCGGCGATCTTACGGCTCAGGACCGTCGTCGCGTCGAGGTGAGTGAACGTCGTCGCGGGAGCGGGGTCGGTCAGGTCGTCCGCGGGGACGTAGACCGCCTGCACAGACGTGATCGAGCCGCTCTTGGTCGAGGTGATGCGCTCCTGCAGCTCGCCCATTTCGTTGGCGAGCGTCGGCTGGTAGCCGACGGCTGAGGGCATACGCCCGAGCAGCGTCGAAACCTCGCTGCCCGCCTGCACAAAGCGGAAGATATTGTCGATGAACAGCAGCACGTCGCGGTGCTCTTCGTCGCGGAAGTATTCGGCCATCGTCAGCCCCGTGAGCGCCACGCGCATACGAACGCCCGGCGCTTCGTTCATCTGGCCGAAGACGAGCGCGGTCTTGTCGATGACGCCGCTCTCGTGCATCTCGTTCCAGAGGTCGTTGCCCTCGCGGCTGCGCTCGCCGACGCCGGTGAAAATCGAATAGCCGCCGTGCTCGACGGCGATGTTGTGAATGAGCTCCTGAATGAGCACCGTCTTGCCGACGCCCGCGCCGCCGAACAGGCCGATCTTGCCGCCGCGCGGATAGGGCTCCAGAAGGTCGATGACCTTGATGCCGGTCTCCAAAATTTCGACGCTCGGGCTCTGCTCGTCAAAAGCGGGGGGCTTTCTGTGGATGCTGCGGCGCGGCTCCGCGTCGCTGATGGGCGCGCCGTCGTCGATCGTGTCGCCAAAGACGTTAAAAAGGCGGCCGAGCGTGCACTTGCCGACGGGGACCTGCAAGCCGCTGCCCTGCGCCGTGACGTCCATGCCGCGGCAAAGGCCCTCGCTGCCCGAGAGCATGATGCAGCGCACCGTCTCGGCGCTCAAGTGCTGCGCGACCTCCATCACAAGGCGCTTGCCGTCCAGCTCGACGGACAGCGCCTCGCGGATGCGCGGCAGCTCGCCGTGCGGAAAGCGCACGTCCACCACGCTGCCCGATACCTGAATGATCTTACCTGTGCGCATGCTGCGCCTCCTTCCTCATGTGGCTCTTCTTGCTGCGCGCGCCGGCGGAGACCTCCGTGATCTCGCGCGTGATGGCGCCCTGCCGCTCGTGGTTGTACTCGAGCTGCAATTCGCGCAGCATGTCGTCCTCGTTCTGGTTGGCGGAGTCCATCGCCGAGGCGCGCGCGTTCTGCTCGGCGCAAAAGCTGTTGACCATCGCCGAGTACAAAAAGCCCGTCACGTAAGCGGGCACCACCTTCGAGAGCACATCCGCCGCCGAAGGGACAAAGTGCATCTCCTTGGCCGCGTGCGCCGTCTCGGTCGAAAAATGCTTGTTTTCCAGCGGGAGCAGGCGCGCTGTGCGCACGCTCATGTCGAGGCCGTTGCCAAGGTCGGTGTAGATGACAAAGAGCTTCGAGATTTCGCCCCGGTCGAAGAGGTCCAGAAGCTTTGCCGCGATCTCTCGCGAGCGGCGGAGCGTGGGACTCTGCGCATCGTAGAGGAAGCTCTTCTCCACCGGCACGCCGTGCCCCGAGAAGAACTGACGCCCGTTGCCGCCCACCACAAAAAGGCGGCTGTCGGGGTGCTTTTCAAGACGCTTCAGCGTCTCCTGAATGACATTCTGGTTGTAAGCGCCCGCGAGGCCGCGGTCCGCCGTCACCACAAGATAAGCGTAGGTGCCGGGCTGTGCCAGATCGTCCGCGTCGCCCTGATAGAGATAGGGGCTGTCGATCCGCTCTGACTGCTGGAAGATCTGCTCGATCTGTGTCGAGACCGCGTCAAAAAACGGCCTTGTTTTGGCAAGATCCTCCTTCGCCCGCCGCATCTTGGTCGAGGCGATGAGGTACATCGCGTTCGTCACCTTCTGCGTGCTCTGGATGCTCACGATGTGCTCGCGGATCTCCTTCATGCTTGCCATGTGCCCCTCACCTCACTTTTTATTTGGAACATAGGGTTGAGCAAAACTCCGATTTTCTCATGCAAGAACACGGTATATAGCATTGTTAGTCATTGCTGAACACAAAATGTTGCGCTTCGTTTTTGCGAATCCTGCGTTTTGCTCATCTCTTATTTGGAAAAATAGCTTTGCACGAATTCCTTTGTGCACTCGATGATCTGCGACTGCTGATCGCCGCTGAGCTGGCCGGTCTGCTCGATGGTGCTGCAAAGCGCGCTCTGCGTCTCGGCAAAGTGCTGCAAAAGCGCCGGGATAAACGCGTCGAGCTGCTCCGGCACGATCTCCTGAAAGACGTGGTTCAGCCCCGCGACGAGCAGGATGACCTGCTCATACTGCTTGTAGGGGTGGAACTGCTTCTGCCGCAGCATGCGCATCAGGCCCTGACCGTAGGCAAGCAGCTTTGCCGTCGACTCGTCGAGGTCGCTTGCAAACTGCGTGAACGACTCCATCTCGCGGTACTGCGAGAGGTCGAGGCGGATGGTCTTAGCCGCCTTTTTCATCGCCTTGGTCTGTGCGTCGCCGCCCACGCGGGACACGGACAGGCCCACGTTCACCGCCGGACGCTGGCCGGAGAAAAACAGGCGCGTCTCTAAAATGAGCTGGCCGTCGGTGATTGAGATGACGTTCGTCGGGATGTAGGCCGACACGTCGCCGGACTGCGTCTCGATGATCGGCAGCGCCGTGATGCTGCCGCCGCCTTTTTCTTCGCTCAGATGCGCCGCGCGCTCGAGCAGGCGGGAGTGCAGATAGAACACGTCGCCCGGATACGCCTCGCGGCCCGGGGAGCGCTCCAAAAGAAGGCTCATCGCGCGGTACGCGATGGCGTGCTTGGAAAGGTCATCGTAGACGATCAGCACGTCGCGGCCCTTGTTCATAAAGTATTCGCCCATGGCACAGCCCGCGTAGGGCGCGATGTACTGTAACGGCGCGGGATCGCTCGCCGAGGCGTTGACAATGATCGTATAATCCATCGCCCCGTGCGTTTCCAGCGTCTTTTTGAGCTGGGCGACGGAGCTCGCCTTCTGTCCGATGGCAACATAGATGCAGATGACGTCCTTGCCCCTCTGGTTGACGATGGTGTCGAGGGCGATGGCCGTCTTGCCGGTCTGGCGGTCGCCGATGATGAGCTCGCGCTGGCCGCGGCCGATGGGGAACATCGAATCGACGGTCAGGATGCCGGTCTCGAGCGGCGTATCGACGCTCTGGCGGTCGATGATGCCGGGTGCGGGACTCTCCACCGCGCGGTAGCCGTCGGCGCGGATGTCTCCCCCGCCGTCGATGGGCATGCCGAGCGCGTTGACGAAGCGGCCAAGGAAATCCTCGCCCACGGGAACGCCAGCCGTACGGCCGGTGCGGCGCACCGTGCTGCCCGCGCAGACGCTCGCGTCGTCGTCAAAGAGGATGCAGCCGACGCTCTCTTCCGAAAGGTCCTGCACCATGCCGCGCACGCCGCCGACAAAGAGCAGCACCTCGCCGTAGGCGGCGCTCGCCAAACCGTCTACGCGGGCGATGCCGTCGCCGACGGTCAGCACGGTACCGATCTCCTGCGCCATGGCCTGCGGCGTCCAGGAGAGGATGGTCTCTTTTAAAAGCGGGATGATATTGCCGTTGCTGTGCGGCACCTTGGCGAGCGTATCTTTGAGCTGCTGGAAGCGGCCGTTGACGCTCCAGTCGTAAATATCGTCCCCGACCTCCAGACGGAAGCCGCCGGGGAACGCATCGCTCTGCTGCCAGCTTAAGTCGATTCCTGAGCCGTATTTTTTTTCAAGGAAGGCTAAAAAGCGCTTTCGCTGCGCCTCCTCGGGCGGTACGGCGGCATACAGCAGCGCCGTCTTCACGGCAGCGTCACTCATCGTCGCCACCTCTTTCCGCCGCGTCGAGGAACTGCTCGTAGGCCTCGCTCGCGCTGGATTCGAGCACGAGCTTTTCCGTCGCCGCGCTCACGAGATGCGAGATCTCGTTCTGCGCCTGTGCCATGGTCTTGTCGTACTCCGCCGCGGCGTTCGCGCGGGCGTTTTTCACGATGGTCTCAGCCTGGGCATTGGCCGCGGCGCGCGCGGCGTCCGCCGCGCTCTGCACGGCGGCAAGCGCCTCTTCGCGGCGCTGCTTGATCTCCGTGTCGGCGCCCTTGAGTTTCGCCGCGTAATCCGCGCGGGTCTTTTCCGCCTGCGCAAGATGGGTCTTGGCGTCCTCGTCCATTTTTTCATATTGCTGCCTGCGCTTGTCCATGTAGTCCTTCACAGGCTTGTAGAGCAGAAAGTACATCGCCCCGAACAGAATGACAAAGTTCAGCGCGTGCAGCAATATCTGCTGCAAGTTGATATTGAGCGGCATGTCAGTCGCCTCCTTTGCCGGAGTGCTTTCTCATCAAAGCACGAAGATGATCAGGATCGCAACGATCAGCGCGTAAATGATGACCGTTTCGATAAACACAAGACCCATCATCATTGCCGTGCGGATAAGGCCGGCAGCCTCGGGCTGGCGGGCGATCGCCTCGGTCGTGCGGGAAATGGAAATGCCCATGCCCAGCGCGCCGCCAAGGCACGCGATGCCGATCATCACGCCCGCGGCCAGCGCCTTGTTCGACGTGACGTTCGCTTCGCTGATGGCTTCCTCCGCCGCGGCATTGGGCGAGGAGGCGTCCTCATTGTTGGCGGCAAAGGCCGGAACGGACAGGGCAACGAGCACAAACAGCAGTGCGCACAGCGCTGCAAACTTCTTCATGGTTTTCATGGCAAATGACCTCTTTCTTCAGGCAGCCGTTTTGCTGCAAATTTTTTTCACTTTCTTTTGCTTGGGCTTTTTCTCGTGCTTTTCGGTGGACTCGCCGTAGAACGTCGACACCAGCATCGTCAAAACATACGCCTGAATGAGCGCATGCAGCAGCGTGAAGAGAACGCCCACGATGACCGGCAGCACAACGGAGAGCGACGTATAGTAGTACACCAGCTCCGTCACGAGCGCGCCGGAAAGGAGCGCGCCGAAGAGTAGGAAGCTCATCGAAATGGGCAGCGAGAAATCCTTGAGCGCGTGGAGCATACCGCCCATGCCCGCGGCGATCAGGCCGCCGAACAGGATCACGCCGTAGCTCATCACGCCCATGGCGATGGCGCCGTTGATATCCGACAGCGGCGCGGGAAGGCTGATGGACGCCCCCTCGGTCGTCACGGCCTGAAGGCCCAGCAGCTCAAAGAGCGTGCCGACAAAGATGTAGCTGCCGGCAGTGAAGATGTACGCGCTTAAAAACTTGTTGCGGTGGGGACTGCTCCCCTGCGC
Organism: Oscillibacter sp. ER4; assembly: GCA_963623615.1. Taxonomy (GTDB): domain Bacteria; phylum Bacillota; class Clostridia; order Oscillospirales; family Oscillospiraceae; genus Hominicoprocola. Next base: position 9,674 of record CAVFND010000031.1, read on the forward strand.
GAGGCCGTCGAACAACGTCACGAGCTGCTCGAGAAGCAGCTGGAACCTGCCCGGAATGACAGTGAACTTCGGGATCACGAAGATCCGGCAGATCAGCGCAAACACGATCAGAATTCCCGTGACCACGTAGGCGGAGATAAGCCCCGGATTCACGTCGATGAGGCCAAACAGGCTCACCTTGAACTTTTCGTGCAGCACCGCGTCCCGCATGACCTCCTGGATGCTTCCGTCCTCGCCGGTCGACGGGGCAAGCAGCGCCAGGATCAGCAGCGCTATTGTAACAGCCGCGAACACAATGAGCTCCCGTGTTCGCTTCTTTTTATCCACGCTTTTCGACCCCCTTATCTCTCTCGCCGCTCCGCGCGTTTCGCGTCTGAAGCAGCCCTGATCTCACAATTCACACTTATATCACTTGGCCGTTAAGAATGCAAGTCCCCCTGCAAAACGCTTTTTATCTTTTCGATTTTTTAACAGTTCGCCGTTTTTCGTATCGTATTTTTCCATTTGTTTTTTTAAGCAGTATACGGCGGAAAAGGGATGGCATTCCCTTTTCCGCCGCATCGTTTCCGGCAAAGGCAGTTTACATATGTGTCAGAGCACGAATATGATGAGGATCGCGACGATCAGCGCGTAGATGATGACCGTCTCGATGAACACAAGGCCCATCATCATCGAGGTGCGGATCTGGCCCGCGGCCTCGGGCTGCTCAGCCATGTTGCTCGTGGCCTTCGTGATGGAATGCGCCATGCCCATCGCGCCGCCGAAGCACGCCACGGCAATGAGGCCCGCCGACGCCCACGCCTTACGGATCTTGACGGCGTTCTCGCTGGAGCTTTCCTCCGTCTCCACGCCCGTTTCCTCCGGTGCCGTTTCGTTGGCGGCCATCACGGGTACGCTCAGCGCGCACACCAATATCAGCAATGTGACCAGTGACCAAATCTTTTTCATCGTTTCGCTCCTTAACGCAAAATGGTGATTCTTTTACAAAATCTTTATAAAAACTATATACCACCCGCGCGCCGATGGCAAGCCCTTTTTTAAGAAGCACAAAAGCGCAGCTTCTCTACCTTAATTTTTCGTTTTTTCTTTCTCTTGGGAGTAGCATTTTCCGCGCGTTTCTGCTATGGTGTAAAAAACAGACCACATAGAAAGGAAAATGCGCATGTTCTGGGACAACGTTGCGGGGGTCTATGACCTCTTCGCCGACATTTTCAATAAAAAGGCGCACAAGGCGCTCATCGCCGCCGTCAGCTCCCGCATCACGCCAAACGACGCGGTGCTCGAATGCGCCTGCGGCACGGGGCTGCTCACCGGTGCCATCGCGGAGCGCTGCCGCACGCTCGTCGCGACGGACTTTTCCGCCAACATGCTCAAGCGGGCGAAGAAGAAATACGGCGCGCTGCCGAACGTCACATTCCGTCAGGCCGACATCTTGCATTTGAACGAGCCGGACGGGCAGTTCGACACGGTCGTCGCCGCAAACGTTATCCACCTGCTTGACGAGCCGTACAAGGCCCTTGCCGAGCTCGACCGAGTCTGCCGCAGCGGCGGCACGATCATCGTCCCGACCTATATGAACCGCAACGAGCGGGGCAAAACGAGCGGCTTTGCCTCGACCGTCGGTAAGGCGGGCGCGGACTTCAAGCGCCAGTTCACGTTCGACACGTATAAGAAGTTCATCGCCGCGGCGGGCTATGAGGATGTCGACTATGCCTACTGCCCCGGCCGCGTGCCCTGCGCCGTCGCCGTCATCCACAAGCCGTAAAGAGCGCAAAAAAGGCTCCGCAGAGTATTCTGCGGAGCCTTTTTTACAATTTATATTCATTTTCTCTTCTGCCGGCGGATATCTTCGCCGAAAAAGAGCAGCATCTGATACTCGCCCTGCAAGCGCGAGAGCACCGGCGCGCCGTAGCGCCGCCCGAGCTCCGCAGGGCTGAGATTCGTTGAGATCACGGTCTTTTTCCCCGTGATGAGCCGGGT
>CAVFND010000032.1:0-4861 GCA_963623615.1 Oscillibacter sp. ER4
TCTGGCACTCGGCATCGGGGGCCTGCCCAAGGGCCGTATCATCGAAATTTACGGGCCTGAGTCCTCCGGTAAGACGACGCTGGCGCTGCACGTGCTCGCGCAGGCGCAGAAGGCGGGCGGCGAGGTCGCGTTCATCGACGCCGAGCACGCGCTCGACATCACCTACGCCCGCGCCCTTGGCGTCAAGGTCGAGGATATGCTCGTCTCCCAGCCGGACACCGGCGAGCAGGCGCTTGAGATCACCGAGGCGCTCGTGCGCTCCGGCGCGATCGACGTCATCGTGGTCGACTCCGTCGCGGCGCTCGTGCCGCGCGCGGAAATTGAGGGCGAGATGGGCGACAGCTTCGTCGGCCTGCACGCTAGGTTGATGTCTCAGGCGCTGCGCAAGCTGACCGGCGCGGTCGGCAAGACGAACACCATCGTCATCTTCATCAACCAGCTGCGCGAAAAGGTCGGCGTCATGTACGGCAACCCCGAGGTCACGACCGGCGGCCGTGCGCTCAAGTTCTATTCGAGCGTGCGCATCGATGTGCGCCGCATCGAGGCGCTGAAAAACGGCAGCGAGATCATCGGCAACCGCACGCGCGCCAAGGTCGTGAAGAACAAGATGGCGCCCCCGTTCCGCGAGGCGGAATTCGACATCATGTACGGCGAGGGCATCTCGCTCATCGGCGAGCTCATCGACCTCGGCGTCAAGCTCGGCCTGGTGCAGAAGAGCGGCTCGTGGTACTCGATGGGCGAAACGCGCATCGGTCAGGGACGCGACGCGGCCAAGCAGTATCTGAAAAATAATCCCGAGATCGCCGACAATCTCGAAGCGGAGATCCGCCGCAACTTCGACAAGCTGATGACGGGTCAGTCCCGCGTGGCGGCGAAGGCGGCGGGCCGCGCTGTGGACGTCAGCGCCGACGACTTCAAGGATGAAGATTGAGAAGATCGAACGATCGAAGCATAAGCAGGAGCGCGTTCTCGTGTATCTGGAGGGGGGAGACCTCCTCCGGATCACCGAGAGCGAGCTTCTGCGTTTCGGTTTGTGTATAGGACTGGACATTGACGATAGGACTGTGGTAGAATTGCAGCAGTCCGGCGCGCGAAGCGAAACGCGCGTGCGTGCGGCGAACATGATCTCATCCCGTCCGCTGTCGAGGAAAGAGCTTTCGAAAAAGCTCAAGGAAAAGGGGGCGGCCGAAGCCGACGCCGAATCGGCGTGCGACTGGCTCGAGGAGATCGGCGCGCTCAACGACGCGGAGTATGCCGCGATGCTCGTGCGTCACTACGGCGGCATGGGCTACGGCGAGGCGAAAATTCGCGACGAGCTCTACCGGCGCGGCGTGCCGCGCGAGCTGTGGGAGGACGTGCTGTCGAAGTCGCCCGACGCGCAGGAGGCCATCATGCGCGTGATCGCGCAGAAGACGAAGGGCCGCGCGCTCGACGAAAAGGGACGCAAGCGCCTTTCCGACATGCTGCTGCGGCGTGGCTTTGCGTGGCGCGATGTGCGTGCGGCAATCGCACAAATCAGCGAAAATGCGACGGAATTCGATTACGAAGAGTAGTTGCTTGCCATATTTCTACAATTAGTTTACGATCAGGGGGGGTTCTATGCCCTATAACGTTTCCTTTATTTCCCTGGGCTGCGCCAAGAATCAGGTCAACTGCGAGCAGATGATGGCCACGGTGCAGCACGCGGGACACAACGTCGTCCTCTCGCCCGAGGGGGCGGACGTGGCCGTGGTCAACACCTGCGGCTTTCTGGCCTCGGCCTGCGAGGAGGCCATCGACAATATTCTGGAGATGGCGGAGCTCAAGCAGGAGGGCAAGCTCAAAAAGATCATCGTCACCGGCTGCATGGCGCAGCGCTACAAGGACGATGTGCTTCACGAACTGCCCGAGGTCGACGCGGTGCTCGGTACCGGCAGCTACGGCGAGATCGCCCGTGCGGTCGACGAGGTCATGGCGCCCGGCGGCCTGCGCCCCTGCTACATGGGCGACATTCAGAACTGCGTGCAGGGCGGCGAGCGCATTCTGTCCACGCCGTCGTGGTACGCATATCTGCGCATCGCCGAGGGCTGCGACAACTGCTGCGCCTACTGCGTCATCCCGCGCCTGCGCGGCCGCTACCGCAGCCGCCCGATGAACGAGCTTCTGGACGAGGCGAGCGAGCTTGCGTCCGCGGGCGTGAAGGAGCTCATCATCATCGCGCAGGACATCACGCGCTACGGTACGGACTTGAACGGCGAGCACCAGCTGGCAAAGCTCCTGCGCGAGCTGTGCAAGTTTGACTTCCATTGGATCCGCTTACACTATCTCTATCCCGACGACATCACCGACGAGCTCATCGACACGATCGCGCAGGAAAAGAAGATCGTGCCGTATCTCGACATCCCCATCCAGCACTGCAACGACGAGATCTTGAAGGCGATGAATCGCCGCGATACGAAAGAGAGCATCCGCAAGGTCTTCTGCGAGCTTCGCGAGCGCATTCCGGGTCTTGTGCTGCGGACGTCGATCATCGCGGGCCTGCCCGGCGAGGGGGAGAAGGAGTTTGAAGAGCTCTGCGACTTCCTGCGCGAGGAAAAGATCGAGCGCGCAGGTGTGTTCCCGTTCTCGCCCGAGGAGGGGACAAAGGCCGCGACGATGGAGCACGTTCCGATGGAGGAAGCCCAGCGGCGCACGGAGCTTTTGGTCGACGTGCAGAGCGACATCATCGACGAGTACAACGAATCCGTCCTCGGCGACGTGCGCGAGGTGCTGTGCGAGGGCTGGAGCGAGGAGTCGCAGTCCTTTGTCGGCCGCAGCTACGCAGAATCTGTGGATATCGACGGAAAGATTTACTTTTCCGCAAATTGTGATATCATGGCAGGCGAGTTCGTCAATGTCCGCCTGACCGGCACGATGGACGGCGAGTTGACCGGCGAAGCAGTCGAATAAGTAATTGCCCTGCAAGGCAGGAGGAAAGAGAGACATGACAACTGCAAACAAGCTGACGATCATGCGCATTGCACTGATCCCCGTATTCTTAGTGGTGCTGTACCTGGACTTCGCGGGTGCGAGATGGTGGGCACTCGGCATTTTCATCGCCGCGTGCCTGACGGACTTTGCCGACGGCTACATCGCCCGCCACTATAACCAGATCACGAACTTCGGCAAATTCATGGACCCGCTGGCGGACAAGATGCTCGTCATGGCGGCGATGTGCTACCTTGTCGAATGCGGGCAGATGCCAGGCTGGTGCCTCGCCATCGTGCTGCTACGCGAATTTGCCGTATCCGGCATGCGCCTTGTCGCCGTGGAGCAGGGGCGCGTCATCGCGGCCGCGTGGTCGGGCAAGGTGAAGACCGCCTCGACCATGGTGTGTCTGTGTTTGATGCTGGTGTTTGAGAGCAACCTTTTGAATGTCGTGTGCATCGCGGTCATCGTGGCGACGACCGTGTACTCCGGCATTGAGTATTTCGCAAAGAACCTCGACGTCTTCAAAGAGGCGGACTGATTTCGTTATTTCATCTTCTCAAAGGAGATCTATCATGTATTTATACAATTCCGCGACCCACAAAAAGGAAGAATTCAAGACCCATACGCCGAACCATGTGGAAATGTACACCTGCGGCCCGACCGTGTACCACTTTGCCCACATCGGCAACCTGCGCTCCTACATCATGGAGGATGTGCTGGAAAAGTACCTGCGCTTTTCGGGCTACAGCGTGAACCGCGTCATGAACATCACCGACGTCGGCCACCTGACGAGCGACGCCGACGAAGGCGAGGACAAGATGGTCAAGGGCGCCAAGCGCGAGCACAAGACCGTCATGGAGATCGCCAAGTTCTATACCGACGCGTTCTTCGCCGACTGCAAGAAGCTCAACATCAAGCGCCCCGATGTCGTCCAGCCCGCGACGGGCCTGATCGACGACTATATCAAGATCATCACGAAGCTGCTTGACACCGGCTATGCCTACATCGCCGGCGGCAACGTGTACTTCGACACGAGCAAGCTCTCTCGCTACTATATCTTCAACGACCACAACGAGGAAGACCTCGCCGTCGGCGTGCGCGAGGGCGTGGAGGAGGACGAGAACAAGAAAAACAAGAACGACTTCGTCCTCTGGTTCACCAAGTCCAAGTTCGAGGATCAGGCGCTCAAGTGGGATTCTCCCTGGGGCGTCGGCTATCCGGGCTGGCACATCGAGTGCTCCGGCATTTCGATGAAGTACAACGGCGAATACCTCGACCTGCATTGCGGCGGCGTGGACAACGCCTTCCCGCACCACACGAACGAGATCGCGCAGAGCGAGAGCTACCTCGGCCATCCCTGGTGCCTCCAGTGGTGCCACGTGGCGCACCTCAATACCTCGCACGGCAAGATGTCCAAATCCAAGGGTGAATTTTTGACGGTCTCGCTGCTCGAGGAAAAGGGCTACGACCCGCTGGCGTACCGCTTCTTCTGCCTGCAGAGCCACTACCGCAAGAGTCTTGTCTTCACGTGGGAGAATCTTGACAACGCGGTCGCCGCGTACAACAAGCTCATCGCGAAGATCGCCAATATCAAGGACGAGGGCGGTGTGGACGAGGCTGTGCGCGCCGAATACCGCGCGAAGTTCATGAAGGAGATGGACAACGACCTCAACACCGCCATGGGCGTGACCGCGCTCTACGATGTGCTCAAGGCCAAGACCACGGGCGCGACGAAGCTCGCCATCATCGGCGACTACGACACGGTGCTGAGCCTCGATCTCCTCAAAAAGGCTGAAGCCGAGCGCGAGAAAAAGGAAAAGGCCGCGTCCCAGCAGAGTGAGGGCGGCTTCACGGTCGTCTCTGAGGACGGCACGGCGGACGAGAACATCGAGAACCTGATCCGCCAGCGCGC
>CAVFND010000032.1:4871-7539 GCA_963623615.1 Oscillibacter sp. ER4
GCTCAAGGCGCAGGGCGTTGAAGTGACCGACATGCCCGGCGGCGCAAAGTGGAAGCGCGTGTAAAAGGAAATTTTTAGAAAACGCAGGCGCGGCGGACCATCCGCCGCGCCTATTTGCTGCTTTGGGGGCAGAATAAGAAGCAGAGAAAAACCATCACGGAGGGACGCCATGAGCAGAAAAGCGAGAAACCGCATGACAAGAGAGACCATCCCCGAGGGCTTCAGCGTCCCGATAGCGCTCGTCGATTTGATCCCTGTCGTATTTTTCGGCCTTTCCGCGGTGAAGGCGGGGAGCCTGTTCCAGAGCACACTGTTCATGGCGGGCGCGGCGGTCTGCCTGCTCTCGGGTGTTGTGAAGGCAGGATGGAAGCTCATCGCGGCGGTCTCTCGGAGGAACATCTGGCCGATGTTCGTGCAGATGCGCATACTGATGCCGGTCGGATTTTTGACGATGCTCATAGCGCTGATCGTGGACCGCGCGGGGCTGAACGGGGAAGCGATGCGCGCGGTCCTGACAGGCTTTCCGGCCTGCCTGTTCTTCCTTGTGGGCGCGCTTGGGATAGCGATGATGGTCATCTTTGCATTTTGCATGGATTCGAGCGACCCAAAGGTGAACTGGATAGAGCAGACCGTCAACGGCCTTGCGCAGATCTGCTTTTTCATCGGACTGCTGCTGGTCTGACGCTCTGCATCGAAAGAAAGAAAAGGGCCGCCTGACGACGGCTCCTTTTGCATCAGACTATGAAGAAAAATGAATGTGAGCGCTGTTTCGATGAATACCGAAAATGAATCGAGGTAAAGGATATCATTCAATAGTCGCAATGAGCGGAGCGGAATTTTACTCGCTTTTTGGCGACGGATATGATATGATTTTTGCTAAATGATGGTCAGAAAGGACAAGGTTTCCATGATCAATGTTTTCGATATGATGGGGCCGGTGATGGTCGGCCCGTCTTCTTCCCACACGGCGGGCGCGGCGCGCATCGGCAACATGGGCAGGACCCTGCTCGGCGAAGAGGTGGCGCGCGCGGACATCGGCCTGCACGGCTCGTTTGCCGAAACGGGCTTCGGCCACGGCACGGACCGCGCGCTGCTGGCGGGACTTCTCGGCATGAAGCCGGACGACCTGCGCATCCCGAACGCCTATGAAGAGGCGAACCGTGCGGGTATGGCGTATTCATTCCGCACGGTGGAGCTGCGCGACGCGCACCCGAACACCGCGCTTTTGGAGCTGACGGGCAAGAGCGGCAAACGCATGACGATCCAGGCGTCGTCCATCGGCGGCGGCGCGATCGTTGTCAACAAGATCGACGGCATCGACGTGAACTTCACGGGCGATTTCAACACGCTGATCGTCCGCAATCAGGACGAGTCCGGCTCGGTCGCGGCGATCACGTCCATTTTAAGTCAGGTGCACATCAATGTGGCGAACATGAGCGTGAACCGCCACCGCCGCGGGGGCGACGCGCTGATGGTCATTGAGACGGATCAGCACATCAAGCCGCGGCAGGTGGAATTTCTGTCCGAGCTGCCGGGCATCCTGAGCGTGACCTACTACGATAAGGAGGACGACGAAGATGGTTCTGGATTCGATGAAGCAGATCTTTGAGCAGAGCAAGGAAACGGGACTGCCGTTCTGGGAGATCGTGCTGCTCTATGATATGGAAGAGCGTCAGGTGAGCCGTCAGGCCTCGATGGCAAAGATGCTCTCGACCTGGCAGGCCATTCAGGACGCGGCGGATTCCTACACCGGCACGCAGCGCAGCGTGAGCGGCTTGGTCGGCGGCGACGGGCTCAAGATGCGCCTGTACGCGCGGCGCGGTGAGAGCATCGGCGGCGAGTTTATGGACGAGGTCATCGTGCGGGCCATCTCGATGGCGGAGTCGAACGCCTGCATGCGCCGCATCGTGGCGGCGCCGACGGCGGGCTCCTGCGGCGTGGTGCCGGCGGTGCTGCTGCCGCTGTGCGAGCGCGAGCATTACACGCAGCATGAGCTGCTTGAAGCGCTGTATGTCGCCTCGGGCATTGGCGCGGTGATCGCGTACCGCGCGAGCATCTCCGGTGCGGCGGGCGGCTGTCAGGCCGAGATCGGTACGGCATCGGCGATGGCGGCGGGCGCGCTCGTGTCGCTGCGCGGCGGCACGAACGAACAGATCGGCCACGCGGTCGCGATGGCGCTCAAGAATCTCATCGGCCTTGTCTGCGACCCCGTCGCGGGCCTTGTCGAGGTGCCGTGCGTCAAGCGCAACGTCATCGGCGCGGTGAACGCGATCTCCGCGGCGGACATGGCGCTTGCGGGCATCGAGAGCCGCATCCCCGTCGACGAGGTCATCGACGCGATGGGCGAGGTCGGACGGCGCATGCCGGTCGAGTTCCGCGAAACGGCGCTCGGCGGCCTTGCCGCAACGCCGACCGGCAAAGCGGTCAAGGAACGCATGCCGCACGGCGCGCAGTAAGTATCGTTCAATAAAGTAAGAAAAATGACGCCCATTCAGGGATTTCCTGAATGGGCGTCATTTTTTGTTCGGCTGCACAGCGATACGGGTTGTTCTGTATTTATTGAAAGGCGGAAAAATATAAGGCTTATAAGGATAATCAATCGATGATTTTCAAGCAATTTGTTGAAAATACCTTAAAACATACGGTATAATCACCGTCAGGATTAGAT
>CAVFND010000032.1:7549-9031 GCA_963623615.1 Oscillibacter sp. ER4
ACCTGACACAGAAAAAGTCCTGAGCATTCTTGCCTCGCATGAGAATGATCCATCGAACCTCATTGCGATTTTGCAGGATGTGCAGGCGGAGTACAACTATTTAAGCGAAGCGAACCTGACGCTCATCGCCGATACGCTCGGATTAAGCGTGTCGAAGGTGTACAGCGTGGCGACGTTCTACGAGAATTTCTCGCTCGAAGCCAAGGGAAAGCATATCGTCAAGGTCTGCGCGGGCACAGCGTGCCACGTGCGGAAATCCGGACCGATCTACGATGCGATCTATGAGTATCTGGGGCTGCACGGAAAGAAAAAGACCTCGGACGACGGACTCTTCACGCTCGAAACGGTCGCGTGCCTCGGCGCTTGCGGTTTGGCGCCGGTCATGACCGTGGACGGTGAGGTGCATGCCAAGATGGACCCCGAGCGCGCCATTGAACTGCTCGAATCCATCCGCAAAGAGGAGGTGTGAGCGTGAGCGAGCTGACAAGAGAAGAATTCCGCGCCCTGCGCGCAAAGGCGGAGCACGACCTTGCGCAGAGCCGCGAAGTGCCGTCTATCCTCATCTGCGCGGGCACGGGCTGCATCGCCGGCGGTGCGATGAAAATTTACGACAACTTCAAGTCCGAGTGTGAGGCGCGCGGGCTGAAGGTCTATGTCGGCTTGAAGCACGACACGGACGAGGAAAAGAGCCTGCACGTCAAAATGAGCGGCTGCCACGGCTTCTGCGAGATGGGCCCGCTCGTGCACATCGAGCCGATGGGCGTGATGTACATTCACGTCAAGCCCGAGGACTGCCACGAGATCCTGGAGAAGACCGTGCTCGGCGGCGAGATCATCGACCGACTGGTCTACCATCTCGACGGCGTGGCGTACCCGAAGCAGGCGGATATCCCGTTCTACAAAAAGCAGCACCGCGTGGTGCTGGAAAACTGCGGCACGTCAGACGCCGAGGACATCGAGGAGTACATCGCCAAGGGCGGCTACAGCGCGTTTGAAAAGGCACTGTTCGAGATGACGGACGAGCAGATCTGCCGCGATATTCTCGATTCCGGCCTGCGCGGCCGCGGCGGCGGCGGATTTCCCGCCGGCCGCAAGTGGGACGGCGCACGCAAACAGAAGAGCGCGAAAAAATACATCGTCTGCAACGGCGACGAGGGCGACCCCGGTGCGTTTATGGACCGCAGCGTGATGGAGGGCAATCCCCACAGCGTGATCGAGGGCATGATGATCGCGGGTCTCGCCGTCGGCAGCGACGAGGGTTATATCTATGTGCGCGCGGAGTATCCGCTGGCGGTGAACCGCCTGAAAACGGCCATCGCGCGCGCCGAAGAGATGGGACTGCTCGGGACGAACATCCTCGGCAGCGACTTCAATTTCCGTATCCACGTTAACAAGGGCGCGGGCGCGTTCGTCTGCGGCGAGGGCAGCGCCCTGACCGCGTCGATCGAGGGCAACCGCGGTATGCCGCGCGTTAAGCCCCCG
>CAVFND010000032.1:9055-11385 GCA_963623615.1 Oscillibacter sp. ER4
CACCATCGAGCACGGCCTGTGGGCCGAGCCCACGGTGCTCAACAACGTGGAGACGTTTGCCAACGTCCCGCTTATTATCAAAAACGGCGTGGATTGGTACCACAGCATCGGCACGGAGAAGAGCCCCGGCACGAAGGCCTTCGCCCTGACGGGCAATGTGGTCAACACGGGCCTTATTGAGGTGCCGATGGGGACGACGATCCGCGAGGTCGTCTTCGACATCGGCGGCGGCATCCCGAACGGCAAAAAATTCAAGGCCGTGCAGATCGGCGGCCCCTCCGGCGGCGCGACCACGGCGAGCGACGAGCACCTTGACTTGCCGCTCGACTTCGACTCGCTCAAGAGCATCGGCGCCATGATCGGCTCGGGGGGTCTTGTCGTCATGGACGAGGACACCTGCATGGTCGAGACCGCGCGCTTTTTCATGCGCTTTACTCAGAACGAGAGCTGCGGCAAATGCGTTCCCTGCCGCGAGGGCACGAAGCGCATGCTGGAGATTTTAGACCGCATCATCGCAAACGAAGGAGGCCTTGAAGACCTTGACCTGTTGCAGGAGCTCTCCAAGACCATTTCGGAAACGGCGCTGTGCGGCCTGGGTCAGAGCGCGTGTAAGCCCGTGCAGAGCACGCTGCGCCATTTCTGGCAGGACTATCTGCGTCATGTGGTCGACCACCACTGCCCGATCTGCAACGGCCGCAAGCGCCGTCTCGTCATCAAGCCCGAGCTGTGCAAGGGCTGCGGCAAGTGCAAGCGCAACTGCCCGATGGAGGCCATCTCTGGCGAGATCCGCATGCCGCATACGATCGACAACGACAAGTGCATCCACTGCGGCGCATGCTGGGGCGCATGCCCGTTCGGCGCGATCGACGCCATTGAAGAGGAGGACTGAGATATGGCAAAAGGTATGATGATCGTTGACGGTCAGCGTGTCAACTTCGACGGGGAAAAGAATGTGCTCTCCGTCATCCGTAAGGCCGGTATCGAAATGCCGACATTCTGCTATTACTCCGACCTCTCCGTTTACGGCGCGTGCCGCATGTGCGTGGTGGAGGATGAAAAGACCGGCAAGATCGACGCGAGCTGCTCGATGGAGCCGCGCGACGGCATGCGCATCAGCACGAACAGCGCGCGGTTACTCAAGCACCGGCGCGTTATTCTGGAGTTGCTGCTCGCCTCGCACAACTGCAACTGCACTACCTGCGAAAAGAGCGGACACTGCCGCTTGCAGGAGCTTGCCCAGCAATTCGGCGTGCGCAAGATCCGCTTTCCCGATACGCGCGAGCATTACGAGATCGACAGCTCGTCGCCCGCGGTGCTGCACGACCCGAACAAGTGCATCCTCTGCGGCGACTGCGTGCGCGTGTGCGAGGAGATGCAGGGCATGGGCATTTTGAACTTTGCCTACCGCGGCAGCAATTTGCAGGTCATGCCCGCGTTCGACCGCAAGCTCGCCGAGACGAAGTGCGTGAGCTGCGGCCAGTGTGCGGCAGTGTGCACCACCGGCGCCATTACGGTGAAAAACCAGATCGGCGAGGCGTGGCGCGCCATCCACGATCCCGGCAAGCGCGTCGTCATCCAGATCGCGCCCGCTGTGCGTGTGGCCGTGGGCGAGGCGTTCGGCTTTCCTGCGGGCGAAAACGTGCTCGACAAGCTCGTCACGGCGCTCAAGCTCATGGGTGTGGACGAGGTGTACGACACGACGTTCGGCGCGGACTTTACGACGATCGCCGAATCAGAAGAATTCCTCGAACGCCTGAAAAACGGCGGTCCGTTCCCGATGTTCACCTCCTGCTGCCCTGCGTGGGTGAAGTATCTCGAAAACGAGAACCCTAAGTATTTGAAGAACATTTCGACCTGCAAGTCGCCGATGGAGATGGTCGGCGCGATCTTCCGCGACAAGTACGCCGCGAAGGACGCCGCCGATGGGCGCACGACCTATCACATCGCCATCATGCCCTGCACGGCGAAGAAGATGGAGGCTGCGCGCCCTGAATTCATCCACGACGGACGTCCCGACGTCGACCTTGTGCTCACCACGCGCGAGGTGATCGACATGATGCAGGAGACGGGCATCCAGCTCGGCGAGCTGGAGCTTGAATCCCCCGACCTGCCATTTGGCCTTGGCTCCGGCGCGGCGGTCATCTACGGCACGAGCGGCGGCGTGGCCGAAGCGGTCGTACGCCACTGCCTGCCGGATAAGAGCAAAAACGCCCTGCGCGAGATCAGCATCCTCGGCCTGCGAGGCGACGCGCCAATCAAGGAGGCGAGCGTCACCGTCGGCGACACCGAGCTCAAGCTCGCGGTCGTCAACGGCCTTGCCAACGCGAAAA
>CAVFND010000033.1:0-11061 GCA_963623615.1 Oscillibacter sp. ER4
GGTTCAACACCTTGTCCCAGGTGTAGAGCAGCGTGAGCACAAGCACGATGAGCGCGCCGATGACATAGCCGATCAAAAGGTAGCGGGCAAGGCCGCTGGCGCTCTGCTCCAGCCAGTCGCCGCTGAGCAGCAGCGCGACCGTCGCGTAGATCAGCACGGACATTTTGTGCAGCACGTATTCGCTCGCCATGATACCGAGCCCGCTGCCCGCGTCCAGGCCGTGCCTGTAAAGGTAAAAGCTTTGCATCGGCAGCGTGCCCGCGCTCAGCGTCGCGATGTTGCCGAATACGCCGAGGAACGTCACGCGCAGCGCATCAACGAACGTGCAGTCCGGCTTTTTGTGGTGGATGATGACGAGGCACAGCACGGATTCCATCGCCTCGTAGGCAAAGCCGAGCGCAAGCAGGAGCAGCATGCTCCAGAACGGCACAACGCTCAGATTCCTGATGATATCGGGCAGCACGTCGCGGAAAATGAGGATAATGGCAGCAAAGATCAGCACCAGCGTGAGGCCGCTGACCAAATACGTTTTGCTCCGTTTGCTTTTCAATGCTCTTCCCTCCCCGCTTCCGCGGTATACGGTTATTCTAAAATTTCCTTTTGCAGCACCTCGGCAATGTCGGTCCACTCCCACGGAAGACCCGCGGCGTTTTCGCCGAAGTGTCCGCCGCAGGAGACGCGGCGGTAGATCGGGCGGCGCAGCTCAAAGCGCGACGTGATGCTTCCCGGACGCATGTCGACATGCTCCATGAGCCAGCTCGCGAGCTTCTCGTCGCTCACGCGTCCGGTGCCGAACGTGTCGACCATCACGCTCACGGGGTCGGCAAGGCCGATGGCGTAAGCGAGCTCGATCTCGCAGCGGTCGGCCAGTTCCGCGGCCACAATATTTTGGGCAAGGTAGCGCGCCATGTAGGCGCCCGTGCGGTCGACCTTGCTCGGGTCCTTACCCGAAAACGCCCCGCCGCCGTGGCGTGCCATACCGCCATAGGTGTCGGCAATGATCTTGCGGCCCGTGAGACCGCTGTCGCCCGCGGGGCCGCCGACGACAAAGCGTCCCGTCGGGTTGATGAAATACTCCGTGTGCTCGTCCAGCAGTTCCGGCGGCAGCACGGGGAAAATGACCCGTTCCAAGATCGCGTCGCGCAGCGCGTCGATGCCGACCTCCGCGCTGTGCTGCGCGGAGACGACGACGGCGGAGATGCGTTTGGGCCTGCCGTCCTCATATTCGACGCTGACCTGCGCCTTTCCGTCCGGCAGAAGATAGGGCAGCAGCTTTTCGCGCCGCACCTGTTCGAGCTTTCTCGTCAGGCGATTCGCAAGCGTGATGGGCAACGGCATCAGCGCGTCGGTCTCGCGGCAGGCGTAGCCGAACATCATGCCCTGATCGCCCGCGCCGGCCTCCTCCGGCGCGCCGCGGTCAACGCCGCGCGCGATATCCGGCGACTGGATGTGGATGCTGACGCGGATGCGCACGTTTTCAGCGTCAAATCCAAGATTCGGCACGGTGTAGCCGATCTCGGCGATGGCCTTGCGCGCGATGGCCTCGTAGTCGGGCTCGTAGGACGAGGTGATCTCGCCCATCAGGTGGACCTCACCGGCGCAGGCCGTTACCTCGCAGGCGACGTGCGCGTTAGGATCGTGTGCAAGAATATCATCGAGCACTGCGTCGGCGATCTGGTCGCAGACTTTATCGGGATGTCCGCAGGTGACGGACTCAGAGGTGAAATAAGTTTTCATCGCTTTCGCTTCCTTTCTGCTCGTTCGCATGGGGAAAGAGCGCTGTATCAGTTTTAGACAGTCTGATGATAGCGGGAATACGAAAGCGGGAAAAGTGTCAAAGTCCGCAAGGCGCACAAAGTTTTCACACTCCTGCGGGGCTGACCAAGTTTCCGACAGAAAGCGGCTGCCGCTGTGTAAAGATTCCGTTAATTGTTTGTGATTTTGTTACTTGCAAGTTTTTCCCATATCGGATATAATGAATTCTACTGAATCGAGAAAGAGAGGAATCCACCTATGGCCCTGCGCACCAAGAACGCCATCCGCCGCAGCTTCATCGAGCTTCTGGCAGAGCGTCCCTTCGACAAGATCTCCGTCCGCGACATCGCGGAGAGAAGCGAGGTCACGCGGAACACTTTCTATTATTACTACACCGATATCTATGCGCTGGCCGAGGACGTGTTCGAGTCGGAGATCGAAAAACTCTCTGAAAGTGTATCAGATTATGACTCGTGGCAGAAGGCGTTTCTGACCGCCACGGCTTTCGCCGCGGAGAACAAGCGCATGATCCTGCACCTGCACAACTCCGCTCACAGCGACATTTTGGGAAGATATTACCACAAAACCATTCTGACAACAATGCTTTCTTACGTTCAAAAAGAAGCCGAGGGCCTGAACGTCAGCGAAAGCCAGATCATGGCGCTCGCGCGCTTCTACACGGCGGCGCTCGCGGGGCTGACGCTTGAGTGGATCGGCAACGGCATGAAGGGCGAACCGGATTCGTTCATCGAAGACCTCGGCGGGATGCTCGACGGCAACATCCGCCGCTCGCTCGAGCGCGGATGCGCACACGCGGCCCAGTAAACAATATGCATGAAAAACGTGGAAAACAGCGGGCTGGTTCAACCATTCCGCTGTTTTCGTCCACGCCGGGTGAACAAACTTAACGCATTCTTTACCCTTTCCCCCTGTTCATCGCGGCAAATCTCTGCTATGATATTTTTGGAAATATTGAATTGATAAAGGAGTGAGGTTTTGTATCAGAAGCAGATCTTAATGGAAAAACTGAAAGAAGCCACCGCCTCCGTCCTGCCCATCAGCCTGATCGTCATGGCGATCAGCTTTGTGCTCGTGCCGGTGGACGCTGGTCTGATGCTCTCGTTCGTGATCGCGACAGCCATGCTGATTCTCGGCATGGGTCTCTTCACGCTGGGCGCGGACATGTCGATGAGCCGCATCGGCAACTACATGGGCTCCAAGCTGACGAAATCGCGAAAGCTGCCGCTCATTCTGACCGTGAGCTTCGCCCTCGGCGTCGCCATCACGGTGGCGGAGCCCGACTTGCAGGTTCTGGCGGGCAATGTGCCCGAGATCGACACGACGGTGCTGATTTTGACCGTTTCGGTCGGCGTCGGCTTCTTCCTGATGCTGTGCATGGTGCGCATTCTCTTTTCGATCTCGCTGCGCACGATGCTCATTGTATTTTACGCCATCGTCTTTGCCGCGGCGTTTTTGTCGGATAAGAGCATCCTCTCCGTCGCGTTCGACTCCGGCGGCGTGACGACAGGACCGATGACCGTGCCGTTCATCATGGCGCTCGGCGTCGGCGTCGCGTCCATCCGAAGCGACGAAAACGCCAAGGCGGACAGCTTCGGCCTCGTCGGCCTGTGCTCGATCGGACCGATCTTATCGGTGCTGCTGCTCGGTGCGATCTACAAAACGCAGCCCGCACAGGGCGAGAGCAGTGCCGTCTCCGGCGTCGCCACTACGGTGGAACTCGGCAAGGACTATCTGCACGCCCTGCCGGAGTATTTATGGGAAGTGACGATGGCACTGCTGCCGATCGTCGTCTTCTTCCTGATCTTTCAGGTCGTCTCGCTCAAGCTCCGCAGGCTGCCGTTCATGCGTATCGTGGTTGGTATCCTCTATACATACGTGGGGCTTGTGCTGTTCCTCACGGGCGTGAACGTCGGCTTCTCGCCGCTGGGCTATGCGCTCGGCGCCGCGCTGGCTGAGGGATGGAAAGTCTATCTCCTTGCCCCCCTTGCGATGCTGATGGGCTGGTTCATCATCAACGCCGAGCCCGCCGTCCACACGCTCAACAAGCAGGTCGAGGAGCTGAGCGCGGGCGCGATCTCCGCCAAGGCGATGGGCATGAGCTTATCCATCGCGGTCTCCGCTGCGGGCGGGCTTGCCATGCTGCGCGTCATCACAGGTATCTCGATCATGTATTTTCTTGTGCCCGGCTATCTCATCGCGCTGGCGCTGAGCTTTTTCGTGCCCCGCACGTTCACGGCCATCGCGTTCGACTCCGGCGGCGTCGCCTCCGGCCCGCTGACAGCGACCTTCATGCTGCCGTTCGCCACGGGCGCGTGCGAAGCGCTCGGCGGCAACGTGATGACGGACGCCTTCGGCCTTGTCGCGCTCGTTGCGATGATGCCGCTCATCACCGTGCAGGTGATGGGAGCCATCTACGTCGTCAAATCCCGCCACGCCGCGCAGGAGCCCCAGCTCCCCGACTTTGGCGACAACGAGATCATCGAACTGTGGGAGGCCTGCTGACATGGAACTCTATTACATCATTGCCATCACGGATCACAACCGCGGCGAGGCGATGGGCTCGCTCTATCACGCGGCGGGGCTGCGCCTCATCTTGAGCATGCCTGCGCGCGGCACAGCCACGAGCGAGCACCTCGCCATCTATGGGCTGGACGCGACGGAAAAGTGCGTCATCGCCGCCGTCGGCAGTGCGCAGGAGGCAGACTCGCTCATCAGATCCGCCAAGCGCAAGCTCTTTATCGACATTCCGGGCAACGGCGTCATGCTGACCGTCCCGCTCAAGAGCGTGGCCGGCGGCAAGACACTGTCCTATCTCACCGACGATCTCAAAGCAGGAGGAGCGCCGAACATGAACTTTGAACACGAACTCATCACCGTCATCCTGAACGAAGGCTATTCCGACTTTGTCATGGACGCGGCGCGCGCCGCGGGCGCGGGCGGCGGCACGGTGCTGCACGCCAAGGGCACGGGCGGCACGCGCGGGGAAAAATTCTTCAGCGTCAGCCTTGCCGACGAAAAGGATATGATCTACATCATCGCCCACAAGGACGAAAAGACCGCTATCATGCGCTCGATCAACGAGCAGGCCGGCCCCGGCACGAAGGCGGGCGCGATCTGCTTCTCGCTGCCGATCTCGTCCGTCGCAGGTCTCCGCGCGCGGGAGGAAAACTGAATTTCCGCAACATACGACAAAGCGCCGCTGCGTGAGCAGCGGCGCTTCCCTTTTCGATTTTCAGGCTTCCGTCTTTTCCCCGCGGGCGAGGCTTACAATGTCGCCCACGCCGTTTAAGACCATGCTCGGGCGGTAGGCGTAGGTCTTGATGGTCTCGCGCGTTGAAACGCCCGAGAGCACCAGCACCGTGGACATGCCGCTCTCCATGCCGGAGATCACGTCGGTGTCCATGCGGTCGCCGACCATGACTGCCTCAGCCGAGTGGCAGTGCAGCATCTTAAGACCCGTGCGCATCATCAGAGGGTTCGGCTTGCCGCAGAAATAGGCCTGCGTGCCGGTCGCCATCTCGATCGGCGCGACGAGCGCGCGGCAGGCGGGCACAATGCCGTTTTCAATGGGGCCGGAGACGTCGGAATTCGCGCCGATGAGCTTCGCGCCCTTCCAGACGAGATTCGTCGCCTTCGTCAGCGTGTCGAGCGAATAGGATCTCCCCTCGCCCACGACGACGTAGTCGGGGTTCACATCGTTCATCGTGATGCCCGCGTCGTAGAGTGCGTTCAAAAGTCCCGCCTCACCGATGGCGAAGACTGAGCAGCCCGGTGCCTGATCGCGCAGGAACGCCGCGGTCGCGAGCGCGCTCGTATAAAAGTGCTCCTCCGTCACGTCGAGGCCCATGCGTGCGAGCTTCTGGCTGAGCTCGCGCGGCGTGTAGCCGCTGTTGTTCGTTAGGAACAGATATTCCTTATTTTCATCGTGCAGCCACTGAATGAACTCCGCCACGCCCGGTAGCACGCGGTTGCCGTGGTAGATGACGCCGTCCATATCGCAGATGAAGCCCTTCTTTTCGTTAAAATCGATCGTATTGTAAGTATCCATGCTGCATCGCTTCTCCTCTCTTCTCTCCAAATTTCATCGAATACAGTATAGCAGAGGGGTTTGTCAAAAACCAGCAAAGAAATGTAAAATCCATGTGAAATCCAAGCAAAAAGAGGCGGCAGAAGCCATCGTTTTCCTTTACTTGTTGACGCAGGTGTCGGCGAAGCTGAAGCCGTTTTTCATCTGCTCGCTCGCAGTGCGCAGGACCTTGTTGAGAATCTGCGTGCTCTCCTCTTTCGCCATCGCGCAGAGCTCATCGTTCGCCTGCGCAGTGATCGTGAAGTCGCCGCTCTCGCGCATTAGCTTGTCGTATTTGAGCATGATCTGCCGACCGCGGATGTTCACCGCGTCCTGATAGCCCCAGACGTTCTGGATGCACGAGCCGTAGCACTTGTCGGCCAACGCGCCGACAAAGCGGCTGACCCAGTAGAGATTGTCGGTCTCAGCGTCGAGGGTCACCTTGCTCAGGTAATCCGGCATCTGCGGCACATTTGTGTACACTGGCAGCCACGCGGAAAATGTCGTGGAACCGAAGCACACCCACTCGACGCCCTTAATGGCGTCAGGCACGTCGCTTCTGATCTGGCAGATCGTCGTCACGCCCGTGCGGTTGATGCCGATGGGACGGTAGATGCCGCCATTTTCCGTATTGCGGCCCGCGTAGGGGTCATAGGGCGTCCCCTGATAGTGGGACGAGAGCAGATACTGAATGTCCTCCGCGGCGATCCTGCGCTCGGGGACGTAGGACCACGGAATATTGTCGCTTTCCGGCGTGAAGTCCGCGTTTTCGCCGTCCCAGCGGTAGCTGTGCGGCGCGAGGCAACGCCCCACGAACCACGCGCGCGGCGTGTTGTAGATGTGGTCCATGTCACGGTGCGAGCCGAAGATATCCCGCGGGTTGAATTTGCCATCCTGGTTCAGGTCCAGATGATACTCCGCGATGAACTCCTTCAAATCCGCCGAGCAGAGGTGCGATTCCTGCGCGCCGAAGGCGTCCTCAAGGTCGAACGAGTCCATGCCGAACTGGTTCGGGTTGATGATGACGCGATCCTCGGGAATTTTCTTTGCGATCCAATGGTGGCCGCCGATGGTCTCGAGCCACCAGACCTCGTTTTCGTCGTTGAAGGCGATGCCGTTCGACTCATACGTGCCGTACTGCTCCAGAAGCGCGCCAAGGCGCAGCACGCCCTCGCGCGCGGAATGGATGTAGGGCAGGACGAGGACAACGATGTCCTCCTCGCCGATGCCGCCGCAGCGCTCCTCCTCGCCGTCTTTCGCCTCGCGCAGCTCGACCATCGGGTCGGCTGCGAGCACGCGCGGATTCGAGGTCGTGGTCTCCGTCGCGGTCATGCCGACGTTTGCGGCGTTGATGCCGGTCGCGGCCCAGATACCGTGCTTGGGGTCCACGCTCGGGCAGGACGTGTAGCGCATGGGGTTCTCCGGCAGTGCGATCTCCACGTGGGACTCCACGCTTTTATAAACCTTCAGCTGCTGGTCTGGCTCGACCACGATCAGTCGCTTTTCATCAAAATGGCCGTCATCCGTGCGCGCGATCATCGTCGAGCGGTCGTTCGTCGCCAGCTTACCGGCCAGTACAGTGGTGCAGGGCATAGTAACATCTCCGTTTCTACTGATTTTTACCGCAGCGCCGCCATTTTTCGTACAGCGCCGCCAAATTTATCTGCATCCATTATATTCGCAGATGCGGCCTCTGTAAAGGCAAAAGTCCTATAGCGAAGCAGTCCGGATTTTGGCCAGCGGTCAGATTCGGAGATAAAAAAGAACCGCAGCCTTTCGGCTGCGGTTCTCTGGCAAAACGCGATAATTTGTTTTTTAAGTAACGTTTTTTCGTCAGAGCAGAACCACAATTCTCACTGCATCAGGCTATCAGCCAGTTCTGCCAGCTGTATCCTATTTTCTTCCTTGAGTGCGCCCTTGATTGTGACGGTGCCTGCCACTTCAATATTCTTGCTGTCTTCCAGTTCTTTTGCCATCACCTTCGCTGCAACAGGCGCCCAGGAACCGTTCTCTACAAATGCGACCTTTCTGTTCTGGAAGTTGCGCTCCGTGAGGTGATCGATAAACGTGCGCATAAACGGGAAGATATCACCGTTATAGGTCGTGGTCGCCAACACAATCTTGCCGTAGCGGAACGCATCCTCCACAGCCTCTGCCATATCCTCACGGGCCAGGTCACACACAACGACCTTCGGGCAGTCCCTGGCCTCCAGCTCTTCCGCGAGATACTCCGCCGCCTTCTTCGTATTGCCGTACACAGAGGTGTATGCGATCATCACACCTTCGCTCTCCACAGCATAGCTGGACCAGATATCGTACAGATTGATGTAGTATCCCAGATTCTCCGTAAGGACCGGTCCGTGAAGCGGGCAGATCGTCTGAATATCCAGGGCCGCCGCTTTCTTGAGAACGGTCTGCACCTGTGCGCCGAACTTGCCCACGATCCCGATGTAGTAGCGGCGGGCTTCACAGGCCCAGTCCTCTTCCACATCCAGCGCGCCGAACTTTCCAAAGCCGTCCGCGGTAAAAAGCACCTTCTCCGTGCTCTCATAGCTCATCAGCACCTCCGGCCAATGGACCATCGCCGCCCCGATAAAGGTCAGGGTATGCTTGCCCAATTCCAGCGCGCTGCCTTCCTTGACCACCATCTTCTGCGCGGGAAAATCGGTCTCGTAGTAATTTTTCATCATATTGAAAGCAGGTAGAGACGCGACGATCTTCGCATTCGGATACTTTGCTATGAAGTTCCCGATATTCGCGGAATGATCCGGCTCCATGTGATGCACCACGAGATAGTCCGGCTTACGGCCGCCTAATTCTTTCTCAAGATTTGCGAACCATTCCGCGCCAAAATGCTGGTCAACGGTGTCCAGAACTGCGATCTTCTCATCCATGATCACATACGAGTTATATGCCATTCCGTTCGGAACGACATACTGCCCTTCAAACAAATCGACTTGATGATCGTTTACGCCAATATAGCGAATATCATTTGAAATATGCATCGTGCTGTTTTCCTCCGTCGTTATAATCAATCATTGTGACTAATACTCAGATCGACCAATAGTATGTACTTGCGTAAAATTTATTGGTTTTTCGTTCCTATTATACTATTTTCCTGCATAGGGCTCAAGACAATTTATCAAATAGATTAGGTCGGTGCGATGAACAACATCCGCAGCGCGGCGGAGGAATCTGCGATGCAAGAAATCATATTTTCGTAAAGGTTCTAAAAATAAGGTGCGGGACATTGCAAAAGCACAATGTCCCGTACCTTTTATGAATTATTCCATATTGGCTTACGCCGCTTTTTTCTCGCGGGCGTTTTCCGCGCGCTGGACGAGGTACAGCGCTATGAGCGCGACGATGCCGACAATGTCGCTGATCGTTTCGGGATAGATCATCAGAAGGCCCGCCGCGATCATCAGGACGCGGACCGGCCATTTGACCTCGCGCAGGAAGTAGCCGATCATACCGATGGAGATCGCCAGCATACCGAGGATGGAGGTCACGACCACACCGATGACCTGTATCGGCGTTGTGTTGATAAACAGCATCGCGTTGTTGAATGCGAAAATGTAGGGGATGATGAACGCGGCGATGGCAAGGCGCGTCGCGTTGAGCGCCGTTTTCATCGGGGGCGCCTTGGCGATGGCGGAGCCCGCGTAGGCCGCCAGCGCGACCGGCGGCGTAATATCCGCGACGATGCCGAAGTAGAACACGAACATATTCGCCGCCATCAGGTTCATGCCCATGCCGCTTGAAAGGATGGGCGCACAGGTGGTCGCCATGATGATGTAGTTCGCCGTGGTCGGCACGCCCATGCCGAGGATGATGCAGCACACCATCGTGAGGATCAGCGCGATGATGAGCTTGCCGCCCGCGATGCGGACGACCGCGCTGATGATGACATGGCCAAGGCCGGTCATCGTCACAACGCCGGAGATGATGCCCGCCATGCCGCAGGCGATGGCGACGCTCAGGCTGTTCTTGCCGCCGTTTTCAAAGCCGGTGACGACCATGGGGAGCGCTTCGCGGTTGGGCTTGCTGAGCGCCACATTGAGTGCCATGAGCGCCATGGCGATACCGCAGCAAAGCAGCGCGCCGTGCTGGCCCATAAAGCTCAGCGGCGACCACCCGCGGGAGAAGAACGTGAGGTAGAACATCAGCAGCAGCGGGATCGCCATCACGAGCGCCTTGCCGCCCTTTTCCTTGCTGATCATCGAGCAGATGATGCAGAAGACAGTGGAGTAGACCGCCGCCGTCGCCATCGTGAAGCCGGCGAGGATCATATAGACCAGCACGACGAGCGGCACGATCAGATACGCCTTGGGGAGAACGTCTTTGCCCTTGGGCAGCTCCTCACGCGGAACGCCCGCAAGGCCAAGGCGCTTTGCCTTGAAATGCACCATCATAAAGATGCCCGCGAAATAGAGGAACGCGGGCAGGATCGCGCGCACGATGATGTCGGAATACGGCACGCCGACCATTTCCGCCATCAGGAACGCCGCAGCGCCCATGATCGGCGGCATGATCTGCCCGCCCGTGGAGGCGGCGGCTTCGACGGCGCCGGCAAACTCAGGCGGATATCCGGTACGCTTCATCATCGGGATCGTGACCGCGCCCGTGGTGACGGTGTTGCCGACTGAGGAACCGGACACCATGCCGCACAGCGCGGACGAAATGACCGCGACCTTGGCGGGACCGCCGGACGCCCAGCCAGCGATGATGTTGGCACAGGAGATGAAGAAGTCGGCTACGCCGGTCGCCTCCAGAAACGCGCCGAAGATGACAAACAGGACGATGTAGGTACAGCAGACATTGATCGGCGTGCCGATCACGCCCTCGGTGGTGTAGAACAGGTTGAAGACCACCTGCGTCAGATTCTTCCCGCCGCCGGTAAAGGCGTAGAGTACAAAGCAGGACGCGACCACGATGATGGGAATGCCCACCACGCGGCGGCAGCACTCGACGAGCACCAGAATGCCGATGATGCCGAGCACGACCAGAGCAGGCACATTGCCGATCAGAAAGCTCTTGTTGACGCGCGTGCCGAGGTCGGCGATCTTCTTGAGATTGGCAATATAGAAAAAGTACGGGAACGTGCCGACGACCGCCAGCAGGATATCATACCAGGGAATACAGTTGACTTTCTGCGAGCCCTTCTTCGCCGGATAGTAGAGAAAGACCAGCAGCATCACAAGGCCGAGGAACAGCGG
>CAVFND010000034.1:0-11045 GCA_963623615.1 Oscillibacter sp. ER4
ATTGCCGCGGAGCGGCAAGAGAAGCCGCCCAGGGGCATGTGCGTGACAAATTACTCTTTGCGCGGAGCGCGTGTCGCAGCCGCCCTACGGGCGGCAAGGCACGAAGCGCTGCGAATTCCCTTTGAAAAGGCGGCATAGCCGTCTTTTCAAATCCCCAAAAACGCGAGAGTCACTCTCGCGTTTTTGAAGTAATATAGAGCATCAGTGCCGCGACATCCGCCGGACTCACGCCGGAGATCCTTCCCGCCTGCCCTAAATTCTGCGGCCGGACAGCGGCGAGTTTTTCGCGCGCCTCGAGGCGCAGACCGTCGATACTTGCGTAGTCGATGTCCTCGGGAATGGCGCGGCGCTCCAATCTTGCAAACTCCGCGACCTCCGCCTGCTGGCGGCGGATGTAGCCCTCGTATTTGACCGCGATCTCCACGCTCTCTGCCAGAGCGGGCGGAAAATCGCGGCAGATCTCATCGAACGCGCGCAGGTCGTCATATTTGATCTGCGGGCGGCGCAGCAGCGCGATGAGCGGGCTGCCGTCGTGCACCTCCGCCGTGCCGCGCTCGCGCAAAAGCGCGTTGAGCGCGTCGGACGAGGGGACGCCCGTGTGCTCCAGACGCTTGATCTCGCGGCGCACCGCGTCGTATTTGCCCACGACCCTTTGCAGCGTCTTGTCGCTGACGAGGCCGAGCTCATGCCCGATGGGCGCTAAGCGCTCGTCGGCGTTGTCCTGCCGCAGGATCAGGCGGTACTCGCTGCGGCTCGTCATCATGCGGTAGGGCTCGTTCGTGCCCTTGGTGACAAGGTCGTCAATGAGCGTGCCGATATAGGCCTGCTCGCGGCCCAAGATGAACGGCGTCTCACCCTTTAATTTGCGCGCGGCGTTCACACCCGCGACAAAGCCCTGCACCGCCGCCTCCTCGTAGCCCGACGAGCCGTTGAACTGCCCCGCGCCGTACAGGCCCTCGATGTGCTTGTATTCAAGCGTCGGATAGAGGGCGGTCGGGTCGATGCAGTCGTACTCGATGGCGTAGGCCGGACGCATGATCTCCGCGTGCTCGAGTCCCTTGACCGAGTGCAGCATTTCGATCTGCACCTCCTCGGGCATCGAGGACGAAAAGCCCTGAATGTAGAGCTCCTCGGTGTCAAGGCCCATCGGCTCGATGAAGAGCTGGTGGCGGGGCTTGTCGGGGAAGCGGACGATCTTCGTCTCAATTGACGGGCAGTAGCGAGGGCCGACACCCTCGATGACGCCGGAATAGATGGGGCTTCTATCCAAGTTTTCGCGGATGACGCGGTGCGTCTCCTCCGTGGTGTAGGTTAAGTAGCAGACCGCTTGATTTTCGGGCGGGTTTTCTGTCGAAAACGAGAACGGCAGCGGCGTTTCGTCGCCCGTCTGCACCTCCATCCGGGAAAAATCGACGCTGCGCGCGTTCACGCGCGGCGGCGTGCCGGTCTTGAAGCGGCGCAGCGGCAGTCCGAGCTTCTTGAGCGCGCCCGCCAGTGTCAGCGAGGCGTGCATCCCGTCTGGGCCGCTCTCGCGCACGCATTCGCCGACGATGGTGCGGCCATCCAAAAACGTGCCCGAGCAGAGGATGACGGCTTTCACGTCATAAACGCCGCCGGTCTCGGTCACGACGGCGGACACGCGGCCGTCGGTGACGCGTAAGTCGACGATCTCCGCCTGCCGCAGCAGCAGGTTTTCCTGCGTTTCGAGCGTGTGCTTCATCACGCTCTGATAGCGCCGCCGGTCGGCCTGCGCGCGCAGCGACCAGACCGCAGGGCCCTTGCCGCGGTTGAGCATACGGTACTGGATGCAGGCTTTGTCCGCGGCCTTTGCCATCTCACCGCCGAGGGCGTCGAGCTCGCGCACAAGATGGCCCTTGCCCGTGCCGCCGATGGCAGGGTTGCATGGCATGTTGCCCACGGCGTCCAAGTTGATCGTAAAGCACACGGTTTTCATCCCCAGCCGCGCGCAGACGAGCGAGGCCTCGATGCCCGCGTGCCCCGCGCCAATGACGGCGACGTCATAGCTTCCGGCAGAAAATTCACGCATGGTCTCAGCCCCTTTCGAATGTGATGACCGCTACCTGCGGCCTGTTCAGAATGCGCGGGATGACGCGCGGCGAATTGCCGAGTCCGCGGTGGACAAAGACCTCCGCGCCCTCGCAATTTTCGTCCGTGCAGTGATAAAAGCCGCTCGTGAACGAAGGGAAAAGCGTCAGCGTCGAGTCGATGACGCCGTCGGTGAACGGCAGGCGCCAGATGCCGCCGTGCGCGTGGCCGGAGAACGTCAGGTCCGCACCGAGGCGGCAGTAGTAGCCGTTAAAATTGTCGTTGCGGTGCGCCAGCAGCAGCCAGAACGGGTCGCCAAATTCCGCGTAGACCTCCTGCGCGAGCTCCTGCGGCGTCTCCTGATCGGCGTAGCCGTTCGGGTCGTCAATGCCTGCGAGGACGATGGAATCTCCGTTTCGCAGCAGCGGCACGAATTCGTTCGAGAGCACCGTCACGCCGGACTCTCGCAGCGTGCGCTTGATCTCCTCCACGACCTTTGTGCCGTGGCCCCACTCGTGGTTGCCCGTGACATAATATGTCGGCGCGATGGCCGAGAGCGCCGCGCCGACCTCGCCGGCGTAGACGGTCGGGTTTTCGGTCCTGCGGTCGACTAAGTCTCCCGTCACGAAGATATACTCCGGCTGCGCGGCCTTGACCGCGCTGTATAAACGCTCGTTGTCCTTGCCGAAGTATTTGCCGTGCAAATCGCTGAGATGCACGATGCGGCAGCCGTCAAAGCCCACGGGCAGCGCGCTTGAGGTGAACGTCGCCTCGTCGGTCTCGATGCTGCTGTTGCCCCAGTAGAGGTAAATGCCGAACAGCACGAGCAAAATAAGCAGATCGCGCCAGAAATGATGTTTTCTTCTTTGTCTCGCCATGGGAACTCCAATCTATAAGGAAGCTATAAAGTCAAAAAGCCGCGCACGGCACACAATAAATTCAAATCCGTTTTCTGCCGCGGCCAGCGCGCCCTCCAGAGGGGCTTCTCTTGCCCGCTGCGGGGCAATTCACCTTCTGGCAGAAAACTCCTTGCGCAAAGTGGAAAACGGTGAAGCGCCGCCCGCGGCGGAAACAGCGA
The DNA here is from genome assembly GCA_963623615.1 of Oscillibacter sp. ER4. Classification (GTDB taxonomy): domain Bacteria; phylum Bacillota; class Clostridia; order Oscillospirales; family Oscillospiraceae; genus Hominicoprocola. The sequence goes on from CAVFND010000034.1 coordinate 3,125, forward strand.
GCCGTTTTCGAGGAAGCGGCACGATTGGCGCGCCTGAAAGGGCGCGGGAATCGTAATGCCGCGACGGTGCAATGTCGCAGCTGCCCCGCGGGCAGCAAGGCACGAAGCACAGCGAATCTTTCTCGAAAAAGCGGCGTGCCGCTTTTTCGACAATAGTAAGGGGCGGCTTTTGCCGCCCCTTATTGTAGCACATTGCCCCTCTTTGAAACAAGAAATTTTATTCCGCGCTCTTGAGGCTCTCGACCATGTCGATCTTCTTCATCTTGAAGTGCGCGAGCACGTTGACGAGCAGCGAGAACAGTGCCGTCAGGATCGCCGCGTACACGTAGGCCGACGGTGCGGTCTGCCGACCGAACATCATCAAATCAATTTCCGTCGAGCGCACAAGGTAAATGTGCAGCCAGTGGCCCATGAAGCAGCCAAGCAGGATACCGAACAGCGTGAGCACGATATTCTCGCGGTACACGTAGGCCGAGACCTCGCCGTCGTAAAAGCCCAGCAGCTTGATCGTCGCAAGCTCGCGCTGGCGCTCGGTGATGTTGATGTTTGAAAGATTGAAGAGCACGACCATCGCGAGCGCCGCCGCAGCCAGAATGATGATGACCACGACGAAGTCGACGCGCTCCATACTGTGGGTGTAGGTGTCCTGCGTGTCGCGCATGCGGGAGGTCGACACCACACCGCTCAAATCGAGCAGCTTTTCAAAGACCGCGTTGCAGGTATCCGTGTCATCGCTCGTGAAGTTCAGAAGATAGGCGTTCGCCTCGTCGGTTACACCGAACGTTTGCTCGTAATACGCGGGCGTCATGTAGACGAAGTGGCCCGTATAGTGCTCGTAGACGCCCGCGACGGTCACGTCGCCGCGCGTGTCGCCGTCTAAGAAGAACGTGTCGCCGGTCGAGACCTTTAAAAGCTCGGAGAGCTTCTGGTCGATGTAAACGCCGTCATCCGCCATCGTGATCGGCTCGCCGGTCTTGAAGTCGAAGAGGTCGACGGCCTTGCCGATCTCGTCTGACTCCATGACCTCGACATAGGCGGTCGTCGAATAGCTCGACGTTATCGCCGTCGCGGACGAGGCCGCGCAGGGAATGTAGTTCACGATACGGGAGTCACTTGCAAGGAAGTCCTCCACCGCCGCGCGCTCCTCGGTCAGGACGTTGTCAGCCATCGTCACCTGCGCCGAGTAGTGGAACAGCTCGTCGTACTGGCGCGACATCGTAAAGAGCAGGGAAGACCTCATGCCAAAGCCTGCGATGATGAGCGCCGTGCAGCCGCCGATGCCGATGACCGTCATCCAGAAGCGCTTCTGGTAGCGGAAGAGGTTGCGCGCCGTGACCTTATAGGTGAACGACATGCGCTTCCACAGCGGCTTGATGTACTCAAGAAACACGCGCTTGCCCGCCTTCGGCGTGCGGGGACGCATCAGGCTCGCGGGCGTCTCGCGCAGCGTGGCAAGGCAGGCCCAGAGCGTCGCGACTGTCGTGCACGCGACCGCCGCGAGCACGGAAAAGAGCGAAATATCCGTGTAGGCGTGCAGCTCGATATCCGGCATCTGATACATGATCTGATAGGCCGTGAAGATCATCTTCGGGAACAGGATATAGCCGATGACAAGGCCCAGAACGCCGCCGGCAAGGCTCGGCAGCAGCCCGTAGCCGATGTACTTCCACGAGATCGCCAGGCGGCTGTAGCCGAGCGCCTTGAGCGCACCGATCTGCACGCGCTGCTCTTCGACCATGCGCGTCATCGTCGTCAGGCACACGAGCGCCGCGACGAGGAAGAAGATGATCGGCAGCACGCTTGCAAGGTTTGCCATGCGGTCGGCGTCCTGTCCGAATCCCGTGTAGCCGGGGTTGTAGCTGCGGCTGAAGATGTACCATTCGCAGCTGTCGATATCCGCGACCTTGCGGCGCGCGTCGGTGATCTTCTCCTGCGCGTCGGCGATCTTCTCGTCGGCCTCCGCCTTGCCGTCCGCGTATTCGCGCAGGCCCTTGCGGTAGTCGCGCTCGCCGTCCGTCAGCTCGGTGTAGGCGTCCGAAAGCTCCTTGACGCCGTCGGCGTACTGCTCTTCGCCGTCGTAGTAGTCCTTCCAGCCGTCGTCCAGCTTTTTGCGCGCGTCGGAAAGCTCCTTTTGCGCGTCCGCGAGCTGCGCGGGCGCGTCGTCAAGCTGGGTCTTCGCGTCGTCGAGCTCCTTTTTGGCGTCGCGCAGCTCCTTTCTGCCCGCGTCAAGCTCGGCCTCGCCCGCGTAATACTCGTCCCAGCCGTCATCCAGCTCGCGCTTGCTCGCGGCAAGACTGCTGGCGCTGATGCTGTTTAACTGCGCAAGGTTCTCTTCCAGTTCCGCCTTCGTCGCCTGCGCGGTCGCAATACCTGCCTCGAGCTGCTGCTTGGCGCCTTGCAGCTTGGCAAGATTTACCTGATATGCCGCGAGCTCCTCTTCCGTCATGCTTTCGGTGGGCATCTGCGCGAGCTGGGTAAGTCCGGCATTGACCTCATTCAGTTGGCCCTGCATCTCGTCGATCTTGCTCTGCGCCTGTACAATACCGCCGGTAAGCTGTGCGCGCATATTATTGAGCGCGCTGTCCGTCGTGGCGATGGCCGCGCTGTCGCCGCGGCCGAGGTCTTCGAGCAGCTTCTCCGGCGCACCCTCGTAGGGCGAGCCTGTGCCCGCGAGCGCGTCCGTCACGGTCTTGGCAAGCTCTTCAAGCTGACTCTCGCCGCTTTCCAGCTGTCTTCGGCCTGCGGCAAGCTCCTTTTCGCCGCTCTCGAGCTCCTTGACGCCATCTTCGTACTGGGCGAGGCCGTCTTCATACTCCGCCCTGCCCTTTTCATACTCGTCGAGCGCGTCCTCATACTCTTCCATGCCGTTGAGATACTGCATCTCGCCGTCGTCGAGCTCGATTTTTGCATCGTCCAGCTCCACGCGCGCGTCCCTGAGCTCCTGCTGACCGTCGTAGTAGTCCTTCCAGCCGTCGTCGAGCTTCTTGCGCGCATCAGAAAGCTCCTTTTGCGCGTCGCCGAGCTTTTCATCGGCCTCGGCCTTGGCGTCGTCAAGCTCACGCTGCGCATCGTCGAGCTTTTCCGTCGCCTCATCGACGAGACCGTCATGGCGCAGCTGCGCCCGCGCGTCGCCGAACGGCTCGAGCTCGTCGATCACATCGTCGATATAGTCGTCATAGTCGCTGTAAAACGCGGTCATCTCCGCCGCACCGGAGACGCGGACATAGGCCGCCGTGTAGTAGTCGAGCGTGAACGCCTCGCGCGGCAGGTACAGATACGCCTTGACCGTACCGCTGCCGAGCATCGACGTGCCGCGCTCCACCGCGAGGTACACCGGCGAGCGCACCGTGCCGACGACGGTATACGTGTCCTGCGCGAGCGCGTCGGAAAGGTCGTCTCCCGGCGTCAGGGTGATGCGGTCGCCGATCGCAATGTTCATCAGCGAGAGCATGTTTTCCTCCACCACGCACTCGTCCGCGCGCTCGGGCATGCGTCCGTCGCGCAGCAGCACCTCGTTGATGCCGCGGCCCGTGAGGGAGAGGACCTTGACGACCGCTTCGAGCGAACCCGACGAGGCGAACGCGTCGATGACGTACTCGCCCTCGGCGTCCTCGACCTTGTCCTGCGCGCGAAGAGAGGTGATGTCATCGTCCGTCAGGCCGAGCGTCGAGAGCAGCTGAATGTCCGCTAAATGCAGGGAATCGAGGTAGTCGTCGCCCGTGCGCTTCATGTCCGGCGCGGTCGCCTTGAGGCCTGAGAGGAACGCGACCGAGAGCGCGACTAAGATCATGATGGAAAAAAAGCGGCTGCGCGTGTGCTGAATTTCGCGCCAGAAGTCCTTCCGCATGGCGTTTTTCATCACGCCGCCCCCTTTCGTTCCGGATTTTTCTTTACCATTCGATCAGTTCCACGCTCGTGGGATGGTCGTTTATCTGCATGCTCTCCACCGTGCCGTTTTTGATGTGGATGACGCGGTCGGCCATCGGCGTGATGGCGCTGTTGTGCGTGATGACCACGACCGTCACGCCCTTTTGCCGGCAGGTGTCCTGCAGGAGCTTCAGAATCTGCTTGCCCGTCACATAGTCGAGCGCGCCGGTCGGCTCGTCGCAGAGCAGGAGCTTCGGATTTTTCGCCAGCGCGCGGGCGATGGCGACGCGCTGCTGCTCGCCGCCGGAGAGTTGGCCGGGGAAGTTGTTCGCGCGCGCGGACAGGCCAACCTCATTCAAGACCGTCGCCGCGTCGAGCGGGTCTTTGCAAATTTGCGCCGCAAGCTCGACGTTTTCAAGCGCCGTCAGGTTGCCGACGAGGTTATAGAACTGGAAGACAAAGCCGATGTCGTGGCGGCGATACGTCGTGAGCTGGCGGGCATTGAAGCCGCTCACAAGCGTGCCGTCGACCGTGATGGTGCCGCCCGAGCAGGCGTCCATGCCGCCGAGCATGTTCAGTACCGTCGTCTTGCCCGCGCCCGAGGGGCCGACGATGACGCAGAATTCGCCCTTTTCGATCGTAAAGCTGATGTGGTCCACCGCGCGAATCTCGACCTCTCCGCTGTGGTAGACCTTGGAAACATCCTCAAATGTGACGAAAGCCGCCATAGTCCGACTCCTCCGCTTCAAATATCATTTCTATTTTATTATAAGTGGGAAATAGCGGAAATGCAAGTGTGGATACAGCAACTTGCATGAAAAAACCGTTAATTTTTTGGGCAAAACCATGAGAGCTGACGATTGAAATTTGCCTTTCCCGCGCTTATAATACAAACTGAAGTAAATGAAGGAAAGGAGCGTGAAAACGAATATGTTTGAGAACTTCATCAAGCAGGATGTTGACGACATGATCTTCGGCAGCACCAAGCAGATCATCAGCGAGCGCTGAGATCCGTTGTATCGACCACGCGAAAGCGTGGCTTTTTTGTTTTTATCGCCGGAAAGGCGAAAAAGGGCCGCTTCCACGGGAATTTTCGTCCCGAGAGGCGGATTTTTCTTGCCTTTGCACGGTGTGTGTGATATACTTTTTCGGCTAATGAAGGATAAAAGTAAGGAGAGAGAACGCCATGGCTGTGATCGAATACGATTCCTACAAGCAGAAGCTGCTTGCGATGGACGAAACATTTGAAAACCTCTTCAAGGCGCTGGAGATCGAGCAGGCCCGTCAGGAGCTGAACCGCCTCGAGCTCGAAGCGCACGAGGACGGCTTCTGGAACGATCTGGAGCGCTCGCAGAAAAACCAGATGCGCTCCAAGCAGCTGCACAATAAGATCCACCGCTATGAAAAGCTCGTTTCCACGCGCGACGATCTGCTCGCGCTGATCGACATGGGAACGGAGATGGACGACGCGAGCCTGCTGCCCGAGCTGGAAGAGGGCTATAAAAAGCTCGAAGCCGATGTGGAGCAGGCGCGCCTTACGACGCTCCTTTCCGGCGAATACGACAACTGCAACGCCATTCTGACGTTCCACGCCGGCGCGGGCGGCACCGAGGCGCAGGACTGGGCGCAGATGCTCTACCGCATGTATATGCAGTGGGCGAACAAGCATGGCTTTGAATTCGAGATGCTTGACTATCTCGATGGCGACGAGGCCGGCCTCAAGAGCGCGACGGTCATGGTCAAGGGCGAGAACGCCTACGGCTACTTAAAGGGCGAAAACGGCGTGCACCGCTTGGTGCGCGTTTCCCCGTTTGACGCGAACGCCCGCCGCCAGACGAGCTTTGCAGCGCTCGAGGTCATGCCGGAGCTTCCCGACGACATTGAGGTCGAAATCCGCCCCGAGGATATCGAGATGCAGGTCTACCGCGCGTCCGGCGCCGGCGGCCAGCACGTCAACAAGACGTCCTCTGCCGTTCGACTCATCCACAAGCCCACGGGCATCGTCACCGCCTGCCAGACGCAGCGCTCGCAGTTCCAGAACCGCGACTACGCCATGCAGATGCTGAAATCCAAGCTCATGGAGCTCAAGATCCAGCAGCACGCGGAGAAAATTTCCGATATCAAGGGCGTGCAGCTCAAGATCGAATGGGGCAGCCAGATCCGCTCCTACGTCTTCATGCCCTATCAGCTCGTTAAGGACACGCGCACCGACTACGAGACCGGCAACATCCAGGCGGTCATGGACGGCGACCTCGACGGCTTCATCAACGCGTATCTGACGAAGTCCGCGAACGGCGAGCTCAAGAAGTAATTCAAAAATGCACTGCGGTGCATTTTTGATTTGGTTTTGCCGAGCGCTGCGTCGCACTCGCTTTGCTCGCACGCTTGCGCTCTAAGAGGTGTTTTTTGCCACGCACTGGTCGCGGCAAAAAACGATTTGATTTTGATTCCGGCGCTGCGGCGCCGGAATTTTATATGTTGGCACAAAAAGAGATCAACAGGGAGGAAAACATGGCAGAAAACATCAGAGAAAACAAGATGGGCACGATGCCGATCGGCAAGCTGCTTGCCAACATGGCGGGGCCCGTGATGATATCGATGCTCTTTCAGGCGCTCTACAACATTGTCGACAGCGTGTTCGTCGCTCGCCTCAGTCAGGACGCGATGAACGCCGTGTCGCTCGCCTTCCCGCTGCAAACGCTGTGCATCGCGTTCGCCGTGGGCACAGGCGTCGGCATGAACGCGCTGCTCGCGCGCTCACTGGGCGAAAAGAACATGAAGGCGGTCGACCGCGCCGCGGGCACGGGGCTCTTTCTGGCGCTCTGCACGGCGGTGGTCTTCGCCATCCTCGGCTTTGCGCTCGCAACGCCGTTTTTCCGCTTCCAGACGGAAAACGCGCAGATCATCGCCTACGGCAGCGACTATGTGAAAATTTGCATCGGCGGCTCGCTCGGGCTGTTTCTGCAAATTTACGGCGAGCGCCTGCTCCAGTCCACGGGACGAACAAGCCTCTCGATGATCTCGCAGATCGCGGGCGCGGTGTGCAACATCGTGCTTGACCCGATCCTCATTTTCGGCCTTTTGGGCTTTCCCCGCATGGAGGTCGCGGGCGCGGCGGTCGCCACGATCATCGGCCAGTTCGTCGGCGCGGGCCTCGGCCTCCTGCTGAACCTCAAGAAAAATCCCGAGGTGCAGATCCGCCTCAAGGACATCCGTCCCCACCGCGCGACGGTGGCGGACATCTACGCCATCGGCATTCCCTCGATCATCATGCAGTCCATCGGCTCGGTGATGACGTTCGGCATGAACAAGATCCTCATCTCGTTCACCGAGGCGGCGACCGCGGTGTTCGGCGCGTACTTCAAGCTCCAGAGCTTCATCTTCATGCCGTGCTTCGGTCTCAACAACGCGATGGTGCCCATCGTGTCGTACAACTACGGCGCGCAGAAGTTCGACCGCGTGCGCAAGACCGTCCGCCTGACGGTTTTCACGGCCATCGGCATCATGTGCGTCGGCTGCGCGCTCTTTGAGCTCATCCCCGAAACGCTGCTGGGGATGTTCTCGCCGACGGACGAAATGCTCTCCATCGGCAGGGTCGCGCTGCGCATCATCGGCGTGCACTTCCCGCTCGCGGGCTTCAGCATCATCGCGGGCAGCGCATGTCAGGCGCTCGGCAAGCCCATCTATGCGCTCATCAACTCCGTCTGCCGCCAGATCGTTGTGCTGCTGCCGGCGGCGTATCTGCTCTCGCTCACGGGGCGGCTCGAGCTTGTGTGGCTCGCGTTCCCGATCGCGGAGGTGGTGAGTGTGATTTTGAATGCCACATTCCTGCGGCTTACGTATCGGGCTTCGCTCGAAAGGAAATAAGAATTGCGCGCACTTTGCGCGCCACGGCACCAAAGGGGGTATTCTCTTTCCGAAGAGAATACCCCCTTTGAATCCCCCAGAGAAAGGCGAGGGGAGTCCCCCTCGACCCCCGACATTGGCAGTTTGTAGCTTGAATGACTGCACGCGCTGCGCAATGTAAGTGCGGTGTACATGGCTTCGCCATGAA
>CAVFND010000035.1:0-10557 GCA_963623615.1 Oscillibacter sp. ER4
CACCTGTGGTTCACGAAGGGCGCGAGCGCGTCAGATCAGCTCATCAGCGCGGACACGCAGCGCCTTTACGAGCAGGCCGAGGAGCAGGCCAAGCTGAACCGCGCCGCCTTCGCGCGCGACCTCGACTTGCACCAGAGCGCGCTCGCGCGCCTGAGCGAGCAGATCCGAAACTGCCTGCTCGTCCACCAGCAGCCCGAGCGCATCCCCGCCCGTCAGGGCTGGCTGGACGGCACGAAGGTCTGGCGCGAGCCGGTGCTGCACGACGACCGCGTATTTCTGCGCAATGACGAGGAGAGCCGTCCCGGCTTCGCCGTCGATCTGATGCTCGACGCCTCGGCCTCGCGCCTGCACTGTCAGGAGACGATCGCCATTCAGGGCTACATCCTTGCCAAAAGCCTTGCCGCCTGCGCCATCCCCGTGCGCGTGACAAGCTTTTGCAGCCTGCGCGGCTACACGGTGCTGCGCATTTTGAAGGATTTTGGCGACAAAAACGGCGAGCGCAGCGTCTTCAACTACTTCGCCGCGGGCTGGAACCGCGACGGCCTCGCCCTGCGCGGCGCGGGCGAGCTCATCAAGTCCGTGCCCGCGGAAAAGCACCTGCTCATCCTGCTGACCGACGCCTCGCCCGACGACAGCCATAAAATTCTGCCGAGCGGCAAAATCCCGCTCAGCCGCGACTACGACGGGCAGATCGGCGTCGACGACACGGCGGAGGAGGTGCGCGCTCTGCGCGCGCAGGGCATCCGCGTCGCCGCCGTCTTTATGGGCGAAAACGCGAGCGTCCCCGCCGCGAACGCCATCTATGGCCGCGACCTTGCGCGCATCCGCCGCATCGACCAGCTCGCCGCTGCGGCGGGCCGGCTCATTCAGGATGAAATTCGCGAGCTCAGCAGCTGACAAAAAAGAATCCCGAAAGTTGAACTTTCGGGATTCTTTCTTTTATGTCAGGATGTGTGAGAGCGTCTCCATCAGGCGGTCTGCCTCGATGGGCTTGGCGATGTGGGCGTTCATGCCCGCGCGGATAGCCTTTTGCTTGTCCTCTTCAAAGGCGTTGGCTGTCATCGCCACGATGGGCACGTTGGCAACGTCGCTCGGCAGCGTGCGGATCTGGCGCGTGGCGGCGTAGCCGTCCAGCTGGATGTCCATGAGCATCAGGTCGAATTCGCCGGGTTTGGAATCCTGCAAACGCTCGACGGCGTCATCGCCGTCGTTTGCGGTATCGACCGTAAAGCCCGCATCCTGCAAAATTGCCTGCGCGATCTCCTGATTGAGAAGATTGTCCTCGACCAGAAGGACTTTCTTGCCCTCGAAACGGTACTGCGCGCGGCCATCGCCTTTTCTTTTCTCTTTACTTGATGAACCAGATGTCCATGTCGACATTGCCCTTGATGCCGTCCACGCTGCCCTTGGACGAATACTGCCACATGGCAAAATCGTAGTAGAACGAGGGCGCATCCACATCGTAACGCGCGTACCACAGCGGGTAATCCATGACCTCGCTCAAATCATACTTGACGTAGCCCGCGTAGTCGGTGATGTAGATCATCGGGTCGTAACCCGCGTCCTTGATGATCTTGCAGAAGGCGTTCGCCGCGGCGCAGAGCACGCCGGTCTCGATGCCGTAAGTGCGCGCCTCGCTCTTGCCGATGACCTCCCAGTCGAAGACGACGGGGCCGGTAATCTCATGACCGCGCAGCTTGTCGAGCACATGGTAGGCCTCCTCCTGCGCCTCTGCCACGCTCACGGCCTGCGAGAAGAAGTAAGCACCCACCTGAAGGCCCGCTCTCGCCGCGCCGTCGGCGTACTCGTCAAACTTCGTGTCGTCGTAGATCGCGCCCACGGTGTAGCCGCGGCCGCCCACACGCGCGATAACAAAGTCCACATCGGTGCGCGCGACCGCGTTCCAGTCCACATCGCCCTGATACTGCGACACATCGATGCCGACGCGTGTGCGCACGCTGGGATCATTGTAGGTCATGATACTGCCGTTCTTGACGAACGCGGACTGGTTGTAGGTGTTCGTCGGAACACCTTCAAGCACGTCGAGCGTGTAGTCCTTGTAGTAGATCTTCTGCTTCTGGTCGAGCGAGCTGAGCTGATAGATGCGGTAAACGATCGTCGCCACCTCCGCGCGCGTGATGCTGCTGTTGGGGTAGAAATACGTCAGGTCGCCGACCTTCGTGCCGATGAACACGCCCGCCTCGTAGAGCGCCGTCACATAGCCGTCGTTCACATCGGCAAAGGGAGAGGCCGTGTTGGACGCGCCGTAGCCCAGCGCTTTGGCCGCAAAGCGCGCCACATCAAGGCGGCTGATGCCGTTGTCGAGCTGATAGTCGCTGTAATTCTGCGCGGCAAAGCCCATGGAATAGGCGTAGGCCGCGTAGCCGCTCGCCCAGTGCATCGTGGTGGGTGACTGCTCCTTGTGCCCGGTCGAGAGCAGCACGAGCTTGAGCATCTCGCCCGTGCTCGTGGCGCGGTTGGGGGCAAACGTGCCGTCGCCGTTGCCGCCGACGATGCCCTGCTCGCTCAGCTCCATGACATAGTTATAGAACCAGTCGGACTTGTTGACGTCGGTATAGGTCTTGCCTGTGTAGCTCGTCGCCGTCCACTGCGCCGTGACGACCGCGCTGCCGTTCACGATGCTGTTTTCCGTGATGGTCTTGCCGTCGCTCGTCCGGAAATCGGCAAAGCTGTAACCGAGCTTTTCCGCCTTCGGGAACGAGCCATAGACCTTGCCGATCTCGTAGACGGCAAAGTCCGTCTCATAGGAGGCGCCGCTCTCCATATTGATGATGAGATACGCAAACTCGTCCTCCGCCGCGCGGGTACTGTCGTCCAGGTAAATGGCGGCCTCCTGCAGGCGGCGGTTGGCAAGGCCCACCTGGGCCTGTCCGCCAGAGTGGCACCATTCGCCGAACGCATGCGCCACTTCAAGGCGCGTCGCGTCCTTTTCGCCGCGGGCGATCTTGACTAGGTCGCTCGTGCCGCTCATCCAGCCGGTGCCAAAATTATAGCTGAAGCAGATCAGCGCGTCGAACTGCCCCTGCGTGGGCGTGACGTCGTAGCGGTCAAAAAAGTCATTGAGCTTGGCCTCGTAGGTCTCGACCTTGCTCATTAAAAGAAGCTCCGCCTCTTCGCGCGTGATGCCCTCGGGATAGTCCTCGGCGCCGCACTCCGTGCCATAGCCGATGTACCACTTGCCGCCGGAGGAATACTTCTCCGCGCGGAAGCCCTCTTCCTCTTCGATCTGCTCGATGGCCGCGTCGCCCGCGCGCATCAGGCGGTTGCTCGCCAGCGCAGCGGGCACGCAGAGCTGCATGGCAAGGCACAGCGCCAGAAGCACGGCCAGCGGCGTTCTCTTTCTCATGTTCTGCTTCATCTCGTTTCTCTCCTTTTGCCGGGATCGGGCGAAAACGCCCACTCTCTCTAAAATGTCCTTCTATGATACCACAGGTTTACATAAGAATCAACCAAAAAGCGCAAAAAATGCCGTCCCGTGTCGAATCGGGCGGCATTTTTGTTTACATCAACGCGTCGAAGAGCGCATCCATGTTGTCGTCGGAATACTCGACCTCCGCGCTGTACAGCCGGCAGAGCTCGATCTGATCCTCCACCGTGAATTTGCCGTGCAGCAAAAAGTGCAGCGCGCTGAGTGCGAAGAGCAGCCGGACAGACAGCACGGCGAACGCCGCCTTGCTGCTCACATCCCCGTCGTCGAGCGCCGTCGGCACGTGGCGGTAGAGAAAATACACAAGCAGCTGCTCGTACTCCGTCTCGCGCCCTTTCACGTGCGCGGCAAAACCGTCGAGCGGTAGCTCATCTGCGCGCTCGCGCAGCGCTTCCAAGATGGATGTCCACATCTCGTTCATGCGCTCGAGCGACAGATAAAATTCCGCCCACTGCGCAAGCGGGATGTCCGGCACGTGCGCACCGCAGGCCGATAAGATCTGATCCATCCGCCGCTCGATCGGTTCTTCACGATTCTGCGCGATGGCAAAAAGGTGGTCGCGCAGCGCGAGCAGCGCCGTCTCCTCTTCATCAAGCTCGCCCTCGCCCGTCACGACGAGCGCCGTTTTCTCCGGCTTTGTCAAAATGAGCCGCGCGGCCTCCTCGCAGCACAGGCCGACGCCGATCTCCGTGCGTTCCGAAAAAAAGCTGCGGTAGCGCGGGTGGTCGGTGCAGATCTGGCAGAGCATGTCCTCCCCGCCGTATAAAATGAGGTCGCAGAGGTTTTTGCCGTTCAAAAACGGGCAGCGCTCCTGCTCGCCGAGGATAAAGTGCGGCGTCTCGCCGCTGCGATCGATGCACTTGCGCAGGCGCTCGCCCATCTCGCCGCTGATCTGGTCGTAGGCGGCGAGAGAATCCTCGTCCACGTCGATCTCCCAGCCAATGCAGCAGTTGTGCTGGCAGCGGTCGGCGATGCAATGGAAAAGCGGATAATAGTCCGGATAGGCGTTCTGCACGGCAAAGCCCTCCCATGATTGGTGCTGCGCGGTCATAGATCGCGCGCTGCTTCATTATAAATCGCGCAGGCGCGCATTGCAACGAATTTTCTCCTTGCCGCTATGAAAGAGATATGATATAATAAAAATATATGCGGGCATGATGAAATTGGCAGACATGCGAGATTTAGGTTCTCGTGCCGCAAGGCGTTGGGGTTCAAATCCCCATGCCCGCACCATTCCCCAAATTTCAGAGCGCATCGCTCCGCGATGCGCTCGTTTTGGTATTCCAACACTTTTTGTAAATCAGTATTTTAGAGATGAGCAAAACTCCGATTTACTCGCAAAAGTGCACTGCATATTGCGCTGTTGAGTCTAATATGGTACAATATGTTGTACTTCAATTCTGAGAAACTTGCGTTTTGCTCATCCCTAATCTGTATTTCACAAAGGAGGCGCGCCATGCAGAAGGTCACGCTCGGCATTCTTGCCCATGTCGACTCGGGAAAAACGACCCTATCCGAGGGGCTTTTATACGCCTCCGGCGCACTGCGGAAGCTCGGCCGCGTCGACCACGGCGACGCCTTCCTCGATACCGACACGCTCGAGCGCGAGCGCGGCATCACGATCTTTTCCAAGCAGGCGATGCTGCTTGCGGGCGACAAGGAATTCACGCTGCTCGACACGCCGGGCCACGTCGACTTTTCCGCCGAGATGGAGCGCACGCTGTCGGTGCTCGACTACGCGGTGCTCGTCATCAGCGGCAGCGACGGCGTGCAGAGCCACACGCGCACGCTCTGGCGCTTGCTCACGCGCTACGAGGTACCGACGTTCCTCTTCATCAACAAGATGGACTTGGCCGGTGCGGACAAGGACGCTCTGCTGCACCAGCTCACGGCGACGCTGAGCGCGGAATGCGTCGATTTCTCCTCACCGCAGGAAGTGCGCGACGAAGCGCTCGCCCTCTGCGGCGAGGCGGCGCTTGAGCAGCTTCTGGAGCGCGGGAGGATCGATGACAGGCTGATCGCCGAGATGGTCAAAAAACGCAAGGTCTTCCCCTGCTTTTTCGGTTCGGCGCTCAAGCTGGACGGCGTGGAGGACTTTCTCACCGCGCTTGCGCACTTCACGCGCGAGCCGGTCTATCCCAAAGGATTCGGCGCAAAGGTCTTCAAAATTTCGCGCGACGCGCAGGGCGCGCGGCTCACGTGGCTCAAGGTCACAGGCGGCACGCTGCGCGTGAAAGCGCCTCTCACCTACCGCGCGCAGAATCAGGACTACAATGAAAAAGCCGATCAGCTGCGGCTCTACTCCGGCGTCAAATTCCGCGCGCTCGAAGAGGCGGGCTCGGGCAGCGTCGTTGCTGTCACGGGCCTCAGCCACAGCTATGTCGGCCTCGGCTTTGGCGCGGAGGCGGAGGCATCCGCCCCGCTTTTGCAGCCGGTTTTGACCTATCAGCTCATTCTGCCCGACGGCGCGGACGCGTACAGCGCGCTTACAAAGCTCCGTGAGCTTGAAGAGGAGGACCCGATGCTGCGCATCGTCTGGGACAAGCGCTACGGACAGATCCACGTGCAGCTCATGGGCAAGATCCAGCTCGAAATTCTGCGCCGCCGCATTCTCGACCGCTTCGGCCTCGACGTGACTTTCGGCGAGGGTAGCATCGTCTACCGCGAGACCATCGCCGCCCCGGTGCTCGGCATGGGGCACTTCGAGCCCCTGCGCCACTATGCGGAGGTACAGCTTCTGATGGAGCCGCTTCCGCGCGGGGCGGGCATCCAGCTCGCGTCAAGCGTGCCGACGGACGCGCTCGACCTCAACTGGCAGCGGCTGATTTTCACCCATCTTTTAGAATGCGAGCACGCGGGCGTGCTGACCGGCTCGCCGCTGACGGACGTGAAGTTCACACTCGTCGCGGGCCGCGCGCATTTGAAGCACACCGAGGGCGGCGACTTCCGTCAGGCGACGTACCGTGCCGTGCGGCAGGGCCTGATGCAGGCGGAAAACGTGCTGCTCGAGCCGTACTACGATTTCCGCCTTGAGGTGCCGCAGGAGTGCGTCGGCCGTGCGATGACCGACCTCCAGAACATGGGCGGCACGATCGAGCCGCCGCAGAATGAGGGTGAAAACGCCGTGCTCACGGGCTATGCGCCGGTGCGCGCGCTGCGCGACTACTTCGCCGACGTCGCGGCCTACACCCGCGGCCGCGGGCAGCTTTCCTGCGCCGTGCGCGGGTACGAGGCCTGCCAGAATCAGGACGAGATCGTCGCGTCACTCGGCTACGACGCCGAGCGCGACACGGACAATCCCGCGTCCTCCGTCTTCTGCGACCACGGCGGCAGCATCACGATCCCGTGGGACGAGGTTCCCGCGCACGTTCACTGTGACAGCGGCATCCGCCTTGGCGAGGAAGCCGTCGAAGAAGCGCCCGCCCCGCTCCCCCGCCGCGGCGTCGGCGCGGGCGGCGCGTATGCCGAGGATAAAGAATTGCAGGACATTTTCGAGCGCACGTACGGCAAGGTCGAGCGCCGCGCGTTCGAGCCGAGCAAAAAGCCCGCGCGCGCCTCGCTTGCCGACCACTACGACGTCACGATCCACTCAGAGGACACGGAATATCTGCTCGTCGACGGCTACAACATCATCTTCGCGTGGGACGAACTGCAGCGGCTCGCCTCTCAGGATGTCGCCGCGGCGCGCGGCGCGCTGATCGATATTCTCGCAAACTATCAGGGCTTTCGTAAGTGCCGCGTCATCGTCGTGTTCGACGCCTACAAGGTCAAGGGCAATCCCGGCAGCGTGCAGACGGTGCATGGCGTCAAGGTCGTCTACACGAAGGAGGCTGAGACCGCCGACACCTACATTGAGCGCGCGACCTACGAGCTGCGCCGCGAGCGGCGCGTGCGCGTCGCGACGTCGGACGGCCCCGAACAGGTCATCATCCTTGGCCACGGGGCGCTGCGCGTCTCGGCCCGCGCGTTCCACGCCGAGGTCGAGGCCGCCGAGGGCCAGATCAGCGCCGTGCTGCAAAGCCTGACGAACCGTCCGCGAAGCGAGCGCACAGTCAGGAACAATGTAAAAATCAAGCAATGACAAAAGGTCCGCGCCGAAAAAACGGCGTGGGCCTTTCTCGTGATTCTGTACTGTTTTCGCGCTTCATTTTTGCCAAAGTGCCGGATTTTTCGTATCATTCAGATTTTTCTTGCCTCTTTCCACGCTTTATGCCATGCTGTTGATGTAAGCATTCCTGTCAGCGATCAAAAATCAGCATAGGAGGACGATACCATGAAACGGCTCCCTTCCCTGTTGTTGTCACTGGCCCTTTCGCTCGCGCTGCTCGTTCCCGTTTTTGCGGCGGACGCCTGTACGGAGATCCGCTACACCGCCTTTACCTGCGGCGAGGAACTGTACTTCACGGAGCATTATTGCCACAACGGCGACAAAACCATCCGCGTGGAAAGCGCGGACGGATATGCCGTCAGCCATCTGGACGCGGCTGCACAGATCCTCACGGTCGAAAGCACCGCAGATGGCAAGACAAGCACTGTCTCGTTTCCCTTTTCACCTCCTGAGGGATCCAAACCACCCTCTTATTACAAACTTATCGCTGAGGGCGCCAAACCGACCTCTTATAGACTCATCGCGCGGCATTCCTCATTCATATTTTGCTAAAGCGGCAGTGAAAAGCTGCCGTTTTTTTGCGCCTTTTTGCGCACTTTCCTCTTGCAATTCGTTTTTAATTGTTGTATCCTAAGCACTGTCAATTCAAAATGATAGTCAACTTATAGTGACTATCTATTCATTTTCAACGAAAGGAGAAATGCTTCATGCAGACCAACGAGATCCAAGAGCTGCTGCTCGACACGATCCCCGCGTGGCACTACTGGTTCGCCCGCCCGTTCAAGCGCATGCTCAACGACGGCGTCAGCCTCGACATGTACTACTGCATCCAGTCGATGCGCCGCAGCAGCCGCACGATGACGATGACGGAGCTCGCAAACTTCGCCCGCATGCCCAAGCAGCAGATGAGCAAGCTCGTCGACAAGCTGGTCGAGGGCGGCTTTGCCGAGCGGCTGAGCGACCCGGACGACCGCCGCGTCATTCGCCTGCGCGCGACCGAAAAGGCCGACGAATACGTGATGAGCTTTTTGGAAAAGGACGCAGCGGAGTTCCGCGCGTTTTTCGACCAGCTCGAAGACGAAGAGCGCGAGACCTTCTGCTCGGCGCTTCGCACCATCCACGACACGTTTGAATCGCAGCGCAAGCGCATGATCGCGCAGGGCAAGCTGCCCGACTGTCCCCAACACGCTAAAAAAGGAGGCGACTGCCAATGAATATGATCCATCGCTTTATGGGCTGCATCCGCGAGTATAAAAAGCCCACGGTCCTGACGCTCTTATGCATGGTCGGCGAGGTCGCGATCGAAGTGCTCATCCCGTTTTTCACCGCCAACCTCGTCAACGAGATCAAGGGCGGAGCGGAGCTCAGCGGCGTTGTGCGCGTGGGCCTTGGGCTCATTTTGATGTCGCTCGTGTCGCTCGGCTGCGGCGCGCTCGGCGGCCTTTACGGCTCGCGCGCGAGCGCCGGCTTTGCCAAAAATGTCCGCCACGACGTCTTCACCCGCGTGCAGAGCTTCGCGTTTGAGAATATCGACAAATTCTCCTCCGCCTCGCTCGTCACGCGCATGACGACCGACATCAACAATGTGCAGATGTCCTTTATGATGTGCATCCGCATTGCGGTGCGCGCGCCGCTGATGTTCCTCTTCGCCGTCATCATGGCCTATATCATGGGCGGCGCGCTGGCGACGACGTTCCTCATCATCATTCCCGTGCTCGTGATCGGACTTCTTCTCATCGCGCGCAAGGCAATGCCCGCGTTCCGCGCGGTGTTCCGCAAGTACGACAGGCTCAACGAATCCGTTGAGGAAAACGTGCGCGCGATGCGCGTCGTCAAGGGCTTTGCCCGCGAGGGGTATGAAAAGCAGAAGTTTGCCGCCGCCTCGCATGACATCGCCAAGGACTTCACCTTCGCCGAGCGCGTCGTCGCGCTCAACGCGCCGCTGATGCAGTTCTGCGTGTACTTCAACATGATCTTCGTGCTGTTCGTCGGCTCGAAGCTCATCGTCACCAACGGCGGCACGACTATTGATATCGGCCAGCTCTCCGCCATGCTGACCTACGGCATGCAGATCCTGATGTCGCTGATGATGATCTCGATGATCTACGTGATGATGACGATGTCGTATGAGTCGTTCGTCCGTATCTGCGAGGTGCTTGAGGAAGAGCCCGCGCTCACCGATCCCGCATCCCCCGCGACGGACGTGAAGGACGGCTCCATCGACTTTGAAAACGTCAGCTTCAAGTACTCCGCGCAGGCGAAGAAGTTCGCGCTGCAGGACATCAATCTGCATATCGACTCCGGCATGACCGTCGGCATCCTCGGCGGCACGGGTTCGAGCAAGTCGACGCTCGTACAGCTCATCCCGCGCCTTTACGATGTGAGCGAGGGCTGCGTCAAGGTCGGCGGCAGAGACGTGCGCGAATACGACCTCGAGGCGCTGCGCGGCGCGGTCAGCGTCGTGCTGCAAAAGAACGTGCTGTTCTCCGGCACGATCAAGGATAACCTGCGCTGGGGCAACGAAAACGCCACCGACGATGAGATGATTGAGGCGTGCAAGCTCGCACAGGCGGACGAATTTGTCCGCTCCTTCCCCGACGGGTACGACACCTATATCGAGCAGGGCGGCTCGAACGTTTCCGGCGGGCAGAAGCAGCGCCTCTGCATCGCCCGGGCGCTTCTCAAAAAGCCGAAAATTCTGATCCTCGACGACTCGACCTCCGCAGTCGACACGCGCACCGACGCGCTGATCCGCGAGGGCTTCCGCACCTATATCCCCGAGACGACGAAGATCATCATTGCCCAGCGCGTCGCGTCTGTGCAGGACGCCGACCTCATTTTAGTGATGGACAACGGCCGTATCGCGGACATGGGCACGCACGATCAGCTCCTCGCTTCGAGCGAAATTTACCGCGAGGTCTATGAATCCCAGACGAACGGAGGTGAGCAGGATGGCGAATAAGCCTGAAATGCCCAAGGGCAAGCCCCCCATGAAGAAGGG
>CAVFND010000035.1:10567-10919 GCA_963623615.1 Oscillibacter sp. ER4
ATCCCAGACGAACGGAGGTGCGCAGGATGAAGCGTGATCCCAAAAATTCCCGCCGCCCGAACGACGGCGCGGCGAACCTCGCCATGCTGGGTCGCACGGTGAAAAAGCTCTTTTCCTACTATCCTGTGCTCGCGCCCGTCACGTTCGCGTGCATCCTGTTCTCGGCCATCGTCACGTCGATCCCGTCGCTTTTCGTGCAGAATGTCATTCAGGTCATCGAAAAGTGGTACGTCTCGCGCGACTGGGTCTCCGCCAAGGCAGAGCTCATCCCCATTTTATCGCTGCTCATCTCGCTCTATGTGCTCTCGATCATCGCGATTCTGGTCTACAAGCAGCTCATGGCCTATATGAC
>CAVFND010000036.1:0-10829 GCA_963623615.1 Oscillibacter sp. ER4
TTTTCCATCAGCGTCTGGCTGCCCGCGCCCTCGTTGCGCTGCAGCGCCGTGATGGCGCGGTCCTCGCCGCCGAGCTCTTTCCAGTTCGTAATTTTGCCGGAGTAAATATCCCGCGCCTGCTCGACGGTGATCGAGTCGACGGGGTTATCCTCGTTGACGACGAAGACAAAGGCGTCGGTCGCAAAGGGCTGTTTCTCCCACTCAAAGTTCAGCTCCTTCTTCCGCGCCATGACCTCGTCGTTGGCCTCGCCGACGATCAGGAGATCGGCGTTGCCTTCAAGGAGGTTGAAATACGCCGTCGTGGTCTTGTTAAAGCGGACAAGGTCCTGCACCGCCTCGCGGCTTTCGACGAGGACTTCCGCGCATACGGCGAGCGCCAGCGGCACGGTGGAGGTCGAACCGTCCAGCCGCGGCAGATCGTCCCGCGTGAAGGTAGGCTTGCTCACCTGCGCATCAGGAGAAGCAGTCCCGCCCTCCTGCCGGCCGCAGGCGGCGAGCATCGTCAGTGTCAGTACCATAGAGAGCAGCATCGCAAGGGGTCGTTTCATCGAAAGCACATCCTTTCCGAGTTGTTTCTATCCCTTATGACGCAAAAATGTGAAAAAAGTTCCCGCCGCGCAGAAAAAATCTGCACAGCGGGAACGTATCTTTACAAATCGCCCGAGAGTCGCACGCGCGAGCGCTGCGCGTCGAAACCATCAGGGTAACGGGCGGCCAATTTATCAAGATTCTGCTGCAAAATGTCGTCCAGATCCAGATCAAGCGCGGTTGCGGCTTCGGCAAGATACCACGCCACGTCGCCGAGCTCCTTTGCAAGTCGCACCCTGTCGAGCTCGTGCCCCTGCGCGAGCCATTTTTTCACAAGGTCGATGGCCTCGCCGCTTTCACCGCAAAGGCCCATCACGCTGTTGATGAGCACGTCCTTTCGCGACAGCGCGGGGTTGAGCGTCGCCATCGCCTTTTCCTGATATTCGTTCGCCGTCATCAAAGCCGCTCCTCTCAGTCCTTTGCGCCGAGCTGCACCGCGTGGCGCACAAAGCTCATCGGCGGCACGTGCTGCGGCAGCTTCATCTTGAACACCGTCTGCGGCGTGCGCGGCTCGTAGAGCTCAAAACCCTCAAGGTCGTGCATCACGGGCGCAACCATGGTAAACGGGCGGCTGTCGGGACCGACGAGTTCGATCTCATCGCCCGCGGCAAACTTGTTGCGAAGCGACAGCGTCGCGTTGCCGTCCGCATCGCAGTCCGTTACGACGGCGCAGACCTGCCAGTCGCGGATATAGCGCGAATTGTCGTAATACTGCCCCGGCTGACCGTAGTAAAACCCCGTCGAATAATGGCGGTGGCTGACGTGCTCCACCTCGTCGCACCAGATGGGATCGACTTCTCTTCCCGCGGCAACATCGTCGAGCACATGGCGGTACGCGCCCGTGACGATGGCGGCATAGTAAGCCGACTTCGCGCGGCCCTCGATCTTGATGCAGTCGATGCCCGCGTCCATGATGTCGTCTAAATGGTCGATCATGCACATATCGCGCGAGTTCATGATGTAGGTCCCCTTTTCATCCTCGAAGACATGGAAATATTCGCCCGGGCGCTTTTCCTCCATCAGCGCGTACTGATAGCGGCAGGGCTGGGCGCACTGGCCGCGGTTACTGTCGCGGCCGGTCATGTAGTTTGAAAGAAGACACCTTCCCGAATAGCTCACGCACATCGCGCCGTGACAGAAGGTCTCGATCTCCAGTTTCTCGGGGATCTTCGCGCGCATTTCACGAATTTCCTGTAAAGATACTTCCCTTGCCAGCACTACGCGCTTCGCGCCTAAATCGTACCATGCGCGAGCGCACTCGTAGTTGGCGATAGACTGCTGGGTCGAGATGTGGCGCTCGCACTTGGGCGCATACTTTCCCGCGAGCGTGAATGCGCCGAGGTCAGCCAAAATGAGCGCGTCGACGCCCGCATCATTGAGCCGCTCGAGGTGCTCGGGCAGGCGCGCGACCTCGTCATTGCGCGGCATCGTGTTCACCGTCACGTGGACGCGCACACCGTGGTCGTGCGCGAACTTCACCGCTTTCGGCAGCTCTTCGGGCGTGAAGTTGCCCGCGAACGAGCGCATGCCGAAGCTCGTACCGGCCAAATACACCGCGTCCGCGCCGTAGAGCACGGCCATCTGCAACTTTTCCATATCGCCCGCGGGGGCGAGGATCTCGGGTTTTCTTCTCATATCGGTCCTCTTTCAAAGCGGCAGCGTGGCTTATGCCACGCTGCCGCGTCGTTTTGTGTTAGCCTGCGTACTGGCTGGAATTGACAAAGCTCGAATGCTCCGCGTAGGTCTTGAAGAAGTGGTGCACGCCGTCCTTGCCCAGCGCGTAGAAGTAATAATTCGTCTGCGCCGGTTCAAGCGCCGCCTGGATCGAGGCGAGGCCCGGATTCGCGATGGGTGTAGGCGGCAGACCCTCGTACATTGAGAGATTGTATGGCGTGTTGTAATTGAGGTCGCTGCTCGTGAGCGTGCCGGTGTAGTTGCCACCAAGGCCATAGATGAGCGAAGCGTCGATCTGTAACTTATGGTACGTCTCGCCGACATTGTTGAGACGGTTGTAGATGACGGACGCGATGTTCTCGCGATCGGTGCCGTCGGTCTCTTTTTCAATAAGCGACGCGATGGTCAGGATCTGATTGAGCGAATAGCCGGAGGCTTCGATCTTCTGCATGATCTCATCACTCATCTTCGTGTTGAAGTTGTCGAGCAGTCTCGACAGCGCGTGCGTCGGGTCCTCGTCCACGAAGAACTCGTAGGTATCGGGGAAGAGATAGCCCTCAAGGCGCGTCAGGTCGCCCTTCTTGTTGTTGTCGATGAACGAATAGTTGAAGTCCGAGTTCATCGCCGCATCGGTGAGCTTTTCCGCCGTGTTGACGCCGTACTTGTCCATCAGCGCGATGATCTGGCGGACGTTGTAGCCCTCGGGGATCGAGATTTTGACCGTGTTCGCCGTGAGCGAGGCGTTCTTGTTGCTCATGCGGTTGATGAGCGCATCGTAGTCCATGTCGCTGTCGACGGCGTAGGTGCCGATGCCGATGCGGCTCTCCGCGTGGCGGAGCTTGCCGAACGCCTTAAAGAACCACTTGTACTTGATGAGCCCCTCGTCATGGAGCTTTGTGGCGATGGTGTTCAGGTTGTCGTCGCGCGTGATCTCGATGGTCGTCTCGACCGGCGCTTTGTTAAAAGAACACATGTCGTTCGCCAGCAGCCAACCCACACCGGCGAGTATCGCCGACGTGATGAGCACGAACGCGAGCCACAGCGTAAAGCGGCGGCGCTGTCCTTTCTTTTTCAGTTTCTGCCGCTCGGCGCTGCTGCGCGTGGAGCGGTGCTGCGTGCGCTGCTCCGCTTCGCGGACGCTCTCGGCGTCCCAGCGGGCGGTTTGATCGTAGTTGTCCTCGTAGCTCATAGCTCCTCCTTGCTGATTTGAAATTCCCTCACCTTTTTTCTGCGGTCAGGCTCACCTTGGCGCGCTCGCGCATAGGATATGGCATGACAAGTGAGGTGAAACGAAAATGTGCAATAACAATAATAGCTGCGTGTGGCTGATCCTCATCATCATTCTGGTGCTGTTCGGCTGCGGCGGGTGCGGCAATGGATGCGGCTGCGGCTGTGGATGCAGCAACAACTGTGGCTGCGGCAGCAGCAACGATTGCTGCTGCTAAGGCACTTCCCTCCTGTGAAGATGGGGCGCGTGAGCGTCCCCTTTTCACTTGTTTTTGACGTGGTCAAGCCTTCAAAAGTTCCGTCACGCGGCGATAAATTTCCTCGTGGATGTCTTCGATCGTGCGCATCGCGCCGTCTTTTGAGCAGTCGATGCGCTGCCAACCGCAGCGTTCGGCGACCTTTTTCGCGTTCTCGCGGCACGCGCGCAGGTAATTCTCGTCCTGCTCGTGGATGTCGGCTTTCGTGTTCGTCGCCTGCTCGCGCTCACGCATCATCTTTTCGGTGAGCTCTGTCGGCACGTCGAGATAAAAGACGAGCGACGGCTCGGGCAGGCCCAGTAGCCCGTATTCAAAGCCGAAGAGCCAGTCGAGATACTTCTCCCGCTCGCCGTCCGGCAGCTTGCCGGCCTGATGCACGGCGTTCGAGGTCGTATAGCGGTCGGCAATCAAAAGTCCGCCCGCCTCGTAATATTTTCCCCAGTCCTGCTTGTAGGACGCGTAGCGGTCGACGGAGTAAAAGGTCGACGCCGCGTAGGCGTTCACATCGCTCGGGTGCGTGCCGAACGCCCCGCCGAGGTACAGCTCGACGAGCGCGGCGGATTTTTCCCCGTAGCGCGGAAAGTTGAGCTTGCGGCAGTCGACACCCTCGCGCTGCAACCGCTCGAAGAGCAGCTTGCTCTGCGTCGCCTTGCCGGAACCGTCCGTGCCCTCAAATACGATCAGCTTGCCGCTCATTTGCGCTTCTCCCCCGAAACATGGACAAGGAAGAGCGGCAGCTTCATCATGCGGCCGATGCGGGACGGATTTTTGATGAGGCGGTAGAACCACTCCAGATTGTGCTTGCAGTAGAACTCCGGCGCACGCTGCGCGACGCCCGCGAAAATGTCCATCGAGCCGCCGAGGCCCATCAGCAGATGGCAGCCCGTCGCCTCGCCGTATTTCGCCATAAAGAGTTCCTGCTTCGGCGCGCCGAGACACACGAGCGCCATGTCCGCGCCGCTCGCCTTGATCTCCGCGGCGATGGGGGCGTCTTCCTTAAAATAGCCATCGTGCGTACCGGCGATCGCAAGGCCGGGAAAGCGGTTTTTGAGGTTTTCCGCCGCCTGCTCGGCGACGCCCGGCTTCGCGCCGAGCAGGTAAACGCTCTTGCCGAGCTTGGCGCAGCGCTCGATCATGCCCGTGCCAAATTCGATGCCGGGCACACGGCCTCTGAGCGGCTGGTGCAGGATTTTTGCGCCGTACACGATACCGATGCCGTCCGGCAGCACGAGATCCGCGCCGTTGACGGCGGCGTTCGCCGCGGCGTCCGCACGGCAGGTCTCCACGATCTCGGGATTGGGCGTGACGACATAGTGCGCGCCCTCGGAGCACAGAAGCTCTTCCCCGCGCGCAAGCGCCTCGTCCATTGTCACATTATCAAAGCCTACGCCTAAAATATTGATCCGCATGATAGTCTGTCCGTTTCCTTCACAATTTTGTTAAATCGGTTTATTATATCACGCCTTTTTGCCGCTTTCAACCGCTTTGGCGCTTTTCTCCGGCAGCTGCGAGAGCAGCACCGCTACGAGCATGAGCGCGCAGCCGAGGTATTCCTGCGTGCTCATGCGCTCATGCAGGAAGATCGCGCCGGAGACGACCGCGAAAAACGACTCAAGGCTCATCAGCAGCGACACGATCGTCGGATCGCCGTCCTTTTGTGCGACGATCTGGCAGGTGTAGCCCACGCCGCTCGTGAAAATACCGACGTACAGGATGTACGGCAGGCACTCTTTGACCTCTGCCAGCGTAGTCTGCTCGCCCGCGATCAGCGCGCCGATGCCTGAGAGAACGCAAACCGTGATGAACTGGATGCACGAAAGCTCAATGCTATCCACCTTCTCGCCGAAGTGGTCGACGACCATGATATGGAACGTGAAAGCGATGGCGCAGAGGAAGACATAAAAATCGCCGCCCTCAAGCGTAAATCCCTCGCCGCCGGTGAAGCAGAGGAAATAAAGCCCCACCACCGCGAGCGCCACATAGAGCCACACGCGCTTGCCCGGCTTTTTGCCGATGAACAGGCCGAACACCGGCACGAGCACGATGTAGAGCGCCGTGATGAAGCCCGCTTTACCCGCGCTCGTCTCCTTCATACCGTACTGCTGGAGGTTGATGGCCGCGGCAAGCATGACGCCGCAGGTGATGCCGCCGCGCAGCAGCGTCTTTTTCTGCTCGCGCGTATATTTTTCGCGCGGATGCAGGCGGCGCGAAATGCACACCAGCACAAAAAGGAAGATCGACGCGGGGATCATGCGCAGCATGCCGAACGAAAACGGGCCGATCTTGCCCGCACTCAGGCTCTGCGTCACGAATGAACAGCCCCAGATCACCGCCGCGAGCAGCGGCAGCACGACCTGGCGGACTTTAGGGTTTTTCATAGTTGCCTCCCGAATATCACACATGTTACAATGGATTTGTCCATTGACGTCTAAAAAGGCACCAATGTGTGATAGCATACCAAAATCGTGCATTTTTCGCAAGTATTCCGGCGGGAAAATTTCCGCACATATGTGGGAATTGTGTGCCGTATGCACCGGTTTTGCTTCGCGCAGGCGCGAAGGGGGATTCCCACGCCGCGTGGGAGTGCGCAAAAGGGGGTCATTCTCTCACGCGAGAGAATGACCCCCTTTCCCGCGTCCCCTGCACGGTGCAGGGGAACATCACAGTTTAGTAATATGTACCCCCGCCGTTTTCAGCATCAGCTTTTTGGTGCCGACGGTATCAAATGCCACCTCAAGCAGCGCGTCGCCGCCCATGGGGGTGACGGAGATGACCAGACCATCGCCGAACGTCTTGTGGTGGATCTGATCGCCGGAGGAGAGCTGAAGCAGCGGCGCGGTGGCGGCAGGCTTTTGTGCCGCGAGTCTCTGCGACACCTGGGACTTTGGCCTGCGCTGCATGACGCTGTCGTAGCGCGCCGCGCCCTGACCGTAGCCGCCATAGCCGCGCGGCGAGTACGAGCTCCCCTCGTCAAAGCCCGTGTCGCCAAAGCCGGACGCGCCCTGTGCCTGACGGCCGACCCAGTCGGCGTTCTCCGACGGGACCTCCTCCAAAAAGCGCGATGGCTCGCTGACGCTCGTGCGGCCAAACAGCATGCGCTGGCGCGTGCAGGTCATCGTCAGGCGCTCCTTTGCGCGCGTCATCGCGACATAGCACAGTCGTCGCTCCTCCTCGACCTCCTCGTCATTGTAGCGCACACGCTCGCCGGGGAAGATGCCCTCCTCCACACCGACGACGTACACGCACGGGAATTCGAGGCCCTTTGCGCTGTGCATCGTCATCATCGTCACGCAGTTGTCGCTCGTGGCGCTGTCGAGGTCGGTGTAGAGCGCGATCTCGTTCAAAAAGCCCGAGAGTGTCGCGTCCTCCGGATCGTTTTCGAGGAACGAAACGATGTTCGACTTGAGCTCCTGCACGTTTTCGAGCCGCCCGCGGCTCTCCATGTCGCCCTTTTCCTGTAGGGTGCGAACGTAACTTGTCTGCTCACAGACCGCATCGTAGAACTCCGCGAGCGCCATCGTGTCTGCCAGCTCGCGCAGCGCGGCAATGAGCTGGGCAAAGCGCTCGAGCTTGCCCGCTGCGGCCTTCGGGATCACCGCATACTCCCCCGCGTGCTGCAAAACGGCCATCATCGGCACGCCCTGCTCGCTCGCGAGGTCCTGCACGCGCTCGATCGTCGTATTGCCGATGCCGCGCGGCGGATTGTTGATGATGCGGCGAAGACGCAGATCATCGCTCGGGTTGTTGATGACCGCAAGGTAGGCGAGCATGTCCTTGACCTCCGCGCGCTCAAAGAACTTCGTCCCGCCGACGACCTGATACGGCACGCCGTTGCGCTTGAACGCGTATTCGAGCGCGTTCGACTGCGCGTTCATGCGGTACAAAATGGCGTTTTCCTTCCAGTTCCGCCCGCGGTTGTAGTCCATCATGATGCTGCTGACGACAAAGTTCGCCTCATCCTGCTCGTTGAAGACGGTCTTGATAAGCACCTTATCGCCCGCGCCCGCGTCGGTCCAGAGGGTCTTGCCCTTGCGGCCCGTGTTATTTTTGATGACGGCGTTCGCCGCGTCGAGGATATTCTGCGTCGAGCGGTAGTTCTGCTCCAAGCGGATCGTGCGGCAACCCTTGTATTCCTTTTCAAAGTTCAAGATGTTCGTGATGTCTGCGCCGCGGAATTTGTAGATGCTCTGGTCGTCATCGCCGACGACGCAGATGTTGCCCCGCTCCCCCACGAGCTGCTTCATTAGAAGGTACTGAAGGCGGTTCGTGTCCTGATACTCGTCGATGAGCACGTAGCGGAACTTGCGGCGGTAATAGTCGCGCACCTCGTCCTCTGTTTGCAGCAGTGTGACCGCGTGGAGGATGATGTCGTCAAAGTCGAGCGCGTTCGCCTCGGCCAGACGGTGCACATAGCGCGTATAGATCTTGGCAATGGCCTCCCTGCGCCAGTCGCCGCTGTCCTTCCAGCGGCGGGAATAGTCCTGATGCGGCTCCATCGCGTCCTTTGCGTTCGAGATGGCCGAGAGCACCTCGCGCGGCGTGAGCTTCTTTTCGTCGATGTTCAGCTCTTTCAAAATGTCCTTGATGACGCGCTTGGAGTCGTCCGTATCGTAGATCGTAAAGTCGCGCGAAAAGCCGAGGCGGTCGATATCGCGGCGCAGGATGCGCACACAGGCGGAGTGGAACGTCATCGCCCAGACGCTATCCGCGCCTTGAATGCCGAATGCAGACAATCTCTCGCGCAGCTCGTTTGCCGCCTTGTTTGTGAATGTCACCGCCAGCACCGACCACGGCGCAGCAGGCTCAAGCGCGCAGAGGTGCACCATGCGGCTGCGCTTGTCGCTCGTCGGATGCTCGGGGTAATTTTCCAAAAATGCAAGGTCGTCCTCCGTCGCCCACGCCGGCACGTCCGCGCTGTCGCTCCCCCGCCCGTAGGTCAAAAGGTTCGCGACGCGGTTGATGAGCACCGTCGTCTTGCCGCTGCCCGCGCCCGCGAGCAGCAGCAGCGCGCCCTCGGTCGTCAGCACACCGCGGCGCTGTTCGGGGTTGAGTTTTGCAAAATCCCGCGCGATGGCCGCTGTTCTCGCAGCGGCATAGCGGGCGTTAAAATCGCTCATATTGTTTTCACCTTTCATGATCTTTCCACATCTTACCCTTTTTTTGCGCTCTGGTCAACTGCGTTCGACAAAAATCGACATTTTGTTCGATTTTCTATTGACAAGAACGTTTGTTCGATTTATAATCAAACTCGAACAAAGATTCTATTTGTCAGGAGGAATTTTCCATGGCTGCTTCTACGTTTATTTTCGTTTTCATCGGCGTCAGCGTCGTCACCACCAAGGTGATGAACATGCTGCTCCTGCTCGACCAGCCCAAGCGCCGCAGAGCCAGATCCGTCCGCTGAGAAACATGGACCTTCTCGACAAGCTCACGATCCTATCCGACGCGGCAAAGTACGACGCCGCCTGCACCTCGAGCGGGGTCAGGCGCGGCTATCAGGAGGGCAAGATCGGCTGCACGTCCACGTCCGTCGCAGGCTGCTGCCACACGTTTTCAGCCGACGGCCGCTGTGTGACGCTCTTGAAGGTGCTGCTCTCGAACGACTGCTGCTACAACTGCAAGTACTGCGTCAACCGCTGCACGAACGACACGCCGCGCGCGACGTTCACTCCCGAAGAGCTTGCCGGGCTGACGATTGAATTTTACCGCCGCAATTATATCGAGGGGCTGTTCCTCTCCTCCGGCGTGCTGCGCTCGCCGGACTATACGACGGAGCTGATGATCCGCGCGCTGTCTATCTTGCGCAATGAGTACCGTTTCAACGGCTACATCCATGCCAAAGCCATCCCCGGCACCTCGCCGGAGCTTGTCGAACAGCTCGGCTTTCTTGCCGACCGTCTGAGCGTGAACATCGAACTGCCGAGCGAGGCGGGGCTCAAGCTGCTCGCCCCCAACAAGACGAAGCAGGCCATTTTGCGCCCGATGACGCAGATCCGCGACCGCGCGAAGCAGAGCAAACAGGAGCTTGTCAAATACAAGCACGCGCCGCGCTTTGCCCCCGCAGGACAGAGCACGCAGCTCATCGTCGGCGCGACGAAGGAAAGCGACCTGCATATTCTGAACCTCACGCAGGCACTCTACGATTCCTACCGGTTGAAGCGCGTGTTCTACTCGGCCTATGTGCCAGTGGTTGAGAACACGCTTTTGCCCGCGCTCGACACAAAGCCCCCGCTTCTGCGCGAGCACCGGCTCTATCAGGCCGACTGGCTGCTGCGGTTTTACGGCTTTCGCGCAAACGAGCTGCTCGACGACAGCGCGCCGGACTTCAACCCTGCCCTTGATCCCAAGTGCTGCTGGGCACTGCGCCATCCCGAGTTCTTCCCCGTCGAGGTGAACCGCGCGGACTATGAAGCGCTGCTGCGCGTGCCGGGCATCGGTGTTATCAGCGCCAAGCGCATTCTGGTCGCGCGCCGCTCGGGCGCACTGCGCGCGGAAGACCTTAAAAAGCTCGGCGTCGTGATGAAGCGCGCGCAATACTTTCTCACCTGCGGCGGGCGCTATGCCTCGCCGCTCAAGCTGTCGCAGGAGGGCATTTTGCAGAGCCTGATGGCTGTGGAGCGCCGCGCGCTCCCACAGGCCGAGGCGCAGCAGTTGTCCCTTTTCGATCAAGTCGGCTAAGGAGGCCGCTATGGCATGGCGCGAGATCATCTATCAATACGACGGCAGCTTTGAAGGGCTCCTCTGCTGCGTGTTTGAAAGCTACACGAAAAAAGAACGCCCCACCGCGATCCTGCGCGATGGGGACGACGAGCCTTCTCTTTTTGAAATTCGCGCGGTCACGACTGACCGCGCCCACGCGCAGCGCATTTACCGCAGCCTCCACAAGCGCAGTCCGGAGGTCGGACCGTTCCTGCGCCGTGCGTTTCTCACCTGCCTTCCCGACAAGGAGATGTCCATTTACCGCTTCATCGTCAAATTTTACCGCGAGGGTGCGCCGCTGCTCTCGTGCCTGAGCGACGATGCCTATCTGCCGTTGCTCAAGGCCGTGCGGCAGCTTTCAGGCGAGGTCGAGCAGTTCCGCGG
>CAVFND010000037.1:0-10810 GCA_963623615.1 Oscillibacter sp. ER4
CTCCGGCATGACCATCGCCGGCAAGACCGGCTCGACCAACAGCAACAACGACCGTTACTTCGTCGGTTACACGCCGTACTACACGGCGGCGGTCTGGGTCGGCTACGACACGCCGACGCGCATCGTGGCAAGCGGCAACCCCGCGGCCACGCTGTGGAAGACGTTTATGAGCAAGGTTCACGCGAACCTTCCGAACAAGGACTTTGAAGTGAGCAGCGCCGACATGGTCAGCGTGACCGTCTGCACGCAGACGGGGCTTCTGGCCTCGTCCGGCTGTCCTTCGCAGACCGTCAAGGTCGCAAAGGACTATGCGCCCTCGCTGAGCTGCGACGCGCACATCAGCGTGACCGTCTGCGCCGATTCCGGTATGCTTGCTTCCGACTACTGCCCGAACGTCACGACGGCCTATGTGCTCGATCTGAGCCAGCCGAACGTCAGCAGCGGCTGGGGCTATAAGCGCAACCTGCTCACAACGCCGCTGAGCGCCGCGCTTCAGGCGACGTATCAGGCGCAGCTCGAAGAGGGCCTCATTTCGTCGATCCCCACGGGCGAGCCGGTGCGCACGAACAGCGGCACGGTGCAGCTATACAGCGACCTGATGTACAGCGGCATGTGCACGACGCACACAACGCCGCTCGAACCCACGCCGGATCCGGATACACCGGATGACGGCAGCGGCACGACGCCCGGCGGCGATACCACCACCCCCGGTGGTGACAGCGGCACGCAGACGCCGTCCGACAACACCGGCACGGCGGGCGAAAGCGCGACCAGCGACGTCGGCGACAACGGCCAGTTCCTCGACTGGCTGCTCAACAACGGCGGCACGGGCCGGTAACAAGCAATAGATCATAAAAAAAGAGAACGGGTTTTCACCGTTCTCTTTTTTTATGCGGCAGCTTTCGCTTTTGCATTTCGAATCTGCGCGAACAGCAGCAGGAAAAAGGGAAAGAGCACCATCCCGGCAACGCCGAATGTGCAGTAGCCGAGGTACATCGCGAAAAGCGACGCGACCGGTGGCAGCCCCGCCTGCGCGGAGAGAAGCTTGGGTTCGAGCGTGTTGCGCGTGATGAGTGTGCAGAGGTAGAGCGCGAGGAGCACGATGGCCTTGGGCGGGAAGCCGAACAGCAGCGTGAAGACCGCCCACGGCACGAGCGCCGTGCCCGTGCCGAAGACCGGCAGCGCGTCAAGCAGCGTAATGAGAAAGGCAAGCAGCAGGGAATAGCTCTGATGCATGAAGAGAAAGCCGAGCAGCAGCTCTGAAAACGTGATGAGCGACAGCGTCGCCTGCGCGCGCAGCCACCGCGCGAGCGAGCGCATCACGCCGCCGTGAAAGAGTCGCAGCCTTGCCATTGCTTCTTCCGGCATGGCGCGCTTGAGCGCCGCGCAAAGCTCGGGGTACGACGCCGAGGTGAAGAAGATCGCAAGAACGCCCGTCGCAATGGCGAGCACACTGCCCGGCAGCGCCGCGGCGGCAGAGCCGAGCCACGCCATCGCGCGCGAAGACAGCGAGCGCAGCAGACTGTCCGCGTCCGTGACGGCTTTGAAAAGCTGTTCGTGCAGATAGCCGCTGAGCCATTCGGGGCTCGACACGCTGAACTGCTCCAGACGGGAGAGAAGATCGTCCGCCGCGGCGGGGATCGCGTCGAAAAACGCGGGCGCTGCGGCGAGCAATGCATTCGTCTGGGCGAGCAGCGTGGACCACAGGAGCGACAGCAGCCCGCCGAGCAGGAACAGCAGCGTCAGCGTCAGGATGAGTGCAGAAAAGCCGCGCTGAAAGTGAAATTTCTGCCGCAGGTATAAAACAATCGGTTCCAGCAGCGCCGCGACGAGCAGCGCCAGCAGAAACGGCAGGCACCACGGCAGCACATGGCGGAAGCAGACATAAAAGAGCGCTGCACCCATAAAAAGCGCGAGCGACAGGGTGAGGAAGCGTCTCAGCCGTTCTTCATTCAAATTTTGCAAGCCTCCCATCGAAAAAAGTGTTGCAATATGCGTTAAAATATGCTAAAATCCTGCCATATAAAGACAGATGACCGCGGAGGAGAAACATTATGGCGCCTGCAACGAAATTTTATTTGGTCTCGGCAGAAGCTCTGCCGGAAATTTTCATCAAGGTGGCGGAGGCGAAGCGCATGCTCCAGTCCGGCGAGGTGCGCACCGCGGGCGACGCCGCCCGCGCCGTCGGTATCAGCCGCAGCGCATTTTATAAGTACCGCGATGCGGTGCGCCCCTTCAACGACATGAAGACCGGCCGCATCATCACGTTCTACACGATGCTCAAGAACAACCCCGGCGTATTGTCCGATGTCCTTTCTATCTTTGCCGGTTCGGGCGCGAATATTCTGACCATCAACCAGAGCATTCCCACCAACGGCTGCGCCGCGGTGACGATCTCGGCCGAGACGTCCGAGATGCAGGAGTCGATCGAAGAGATGATGGCTCGCGCGCTGGCGCTCGAAGGCGTCGTGCGCTTCGATATCCTCGCGGCCTGAGTCACGCGGGCTTGTACAAGTTCATACGATGGATTGGCAGCGGCTGAAATGAGCGCTGTCAATCCATTTTTTGTTGGAAGTGGTTCTTATGAGCCTGATCGTACAGAAATTCGGCGGCAGCTCCGTGCGCGACTACGAGCACCTTCTGCGCATGGCGCGCATCGTCAAATCGCGGGTCGATGAAGGCGACGATGTGGTCGTCGTCCTCTCCGCGCAGGGCGACACGACGGACGGTCTGCTGCAAAAGGCAGAGGAGATCAGCGAGCACCCGTCGCCGCGCGAGCTCGACACGCTGCTCTCCGCGGGCGAGCAGATGAGCACCGCGCTCGGCACGATGACGTTACAGTCTATCGGCGTGGAGGCCGTGTCCCTCTGCGCCTGGCAAATTCCCATCGAGACGGACGGCACGCACGGGAACGCGGAGATCGAGCTGATCGACACCGCGCGCATCCGAAAGGAGCTGGACGCAGGCCGTGTCGTGGTCGCGGCAGGCTTTCAGGGCGT
Organism: Oscillibacter sp. ER4; assembly: GCA_963623615.1. Lineage (GTDB taxonomy): Bacteria > Bacillota > Clostridia > Oscillospirales > Oscillospiraceae > Hominicoprocola. The sequence continues at coordinate 3,000 of CAVFND010000037.1, forward strand.
CGACGAGCTGGGCGACATCACGACGCTCGGGCGTGGCGGCTCGGACACGAGCGCTGTAGCGCTCGCCGCGGCGCTAAAGGCCGATGAGCTTATCATCTATACAGATGTGGACGGTATTTTTTCGTCCGACCCGCGTATCTGCCAAAATGCCGTGCGGCGCGAGGTGATCTCGTATGACGACATGCTGCTGCTGGCGCAGAAGGGGGCGCAGGTGCTGCACGACCGCAGCGTCGCGCTCGCGCAGGCGGGCGGCGTTCCCATCACCGTGCGGTCGTGCAGGGAAGGGGGCAATGGCAGCGTCGTTTGCGGAACGGACGAAGATGCTCCAATCGTCGGCGTGACGCAGAAAAAGAGCGGGCGGAGCCGCTTTGCGGCCATCACCGCGGTCGGCAGCGCGCTGCCGAGCATCGAGAAGGAGAAGATCGCCGTCACGGTGCTCGAACGGGCGGAGATTACCATCTTCGCCGTTGCGGCGGGGGAGCGGTTCATGAGCTTTTACGTCCTGCACGACGACGCAGAGCGTGCCTTGCAGCTCGTGCACGACGCGCTGATCGCGGCAGAATGAAAAAAGACCCGTTGGATGCTCCAACGGGTCTTGCCTTTTTCGATTCGCTTATTCTTCGGCGTAGCGTTTTTTCGCCTTTTCGATTTTGGTGGAATAGCGGTCCTCTTCGGAGAAGATGCAGCCGCAGTATTTCTGCATGTAGAGGCCCATCTCGCGCGCCTTGGACTGCCCCTCGCGAAAGCCGGGGCGGAAGTCACGGTAGTAGAACTCTACGCCGTACTGCTTGCCCATCGTCTCGCCCACGGCCTTTAAGAGCTCGTGGTTCTGGTACGGGGAGATGAGGAGCGACGACGTGAACGCATCATAGCCGTGGTCGGCGGCGTATTTGGCCGCTGTGCCGAGGCGGATGGTGTAGCAGTGCGCGCATCGGTGGTCGATGTCGGCGCTCACGGCGCGGACAAAGTCGCGCAGGCCGTAATCCTCTAAAATGTGCACCTCCACGTGCTCTTTTTCCCCGTATTCAAGCAGCGTGCGGCGGCGCGCGTCATACTCTGTCCAGGGGTGGATGTTCGGGTTGAACCAGAGCGACGTGGGCTCGATACCGTCGGCGCGCAGCGTGTCCACGCAGTAGACCGAGCAGGGCGCGCAGCAGGAGTGCAGCAGCAGTTTATCCATCAAAAAAGACCAGCTTTCCTTGTGTCATTTCTGCCAGCATACCACAAGCGCGCGGCAAAGTCCACGGGAAAAGAAAATTAAGCGAATGGTGCGTGATCGTTCACGATTTATACATTGACTATTCAATCGCGAGCGTAGTATAATACATTGATTATTATGAACAAGTATGCCCATGCGGCAAAGGAGAAAATGTATGTGGATCGCGGACGGTTGGGAAGATTATGAGCTGCTGGACTGCGGCGGCGGAGAAAAGCTCGAACGCTGGGGAAAGCAAATTCTGGTGCGGCCTGACCCTCAGGCGATCTGGGAGACGCCGCGCACGAACCGCGGCTGGCGCAATGCGCAGGGCCGCTATTACCGCTCGTCCTCCGGCGGCGGACATTGGGACAAGGAAAAGCTGCCCGAGAGCTGGACGGTGAATTACAAGAACCTCAAGTTCCAGGTCAAGCCCATGAATTTTAAGCACACGGGCCTTTTCCCCGAGCAGGCCGTCAACTGGGACTTCGCGCGCGAGAAGATCAAAAACGCGGGCCGGCCCATCCGCGTGCTGAATCTCTTTGCCTACACCGGCGGCGCGACGGTCGCGTGCGCGGCGGCAGGCGCGCAGGTCTGCCACGTGGATGCGGCGAAGGGCATGGTGAACTGGGCGCGCGAGAACGCGCGCGTCAGCGGCCTTGCCGACGCGCCGGTGCGCTGGATCATCGACGACTGTGCAAAATTCGTCGAGCGTGAGCTCCGCCGCGGCAAGGTGTACGACGCCATCATCATGGACCCGCCGAGCTACGGCCGCGGCCCCGGGGGAGAGGTCTGGAAGTTAGAGGATAACCTCTTCCCGTTCGTCAAGCTCTGCGCGCAGGTCTTATCGGATAAGCCGCTTTTTGTCATCATCAACTCGTATACGACGGGACTCGCCCCCTCGGTGCTCGGCTACATGCTGCACCTGCTCGTCGCGGGAAAGTACGGCGGCAAGGTCACGTGGGACGAGCTGGGCCTTCCCGTCACGGAGACGGGGCTTGCGCTGCCCTGCGGCGCGACGGGCCGCTGGTTCTCGGAATAAAGGAATCCGCCGCTTTGCGGCGATGAATCCCCGAAAGGCTCTTTCGGGACAACGATTAAGGAACGCAACTTTTATGGAAATGATCAAGACCCAGGACCTGGCCTTCACCTATCCGGGCACGGAAGACCAGGTGAACACCCGCGCGCTGCGCGGGGTGAATGTGACCATCGAGCGCGGCAGCTTTGTCGTGATCCTCGGCCACAACGGCAGCGGCAAATCGACGCTTGCCAAGACCTTCAACGCAGTCCTGCTGCCAAGCGGCGGCAAGGTCTATGTCGAGGGCATGGACACGATGGACGAATCGCTCCTGCTTGAAATTCGCAGACGCGTGGGCATGGTGTTCCAGAATCCCGACAACCAGATCGTGGCGAACGTCGTCGAAGAAGACATTGCGTTCGCACCCGAAAATCTGGGCGTGCCGAGCGCCGAAATCAGAAAGCGCGTGGACGACGCACTCGAGGCTGTCGGCATGACGCAGTTTGTCAAGCATGCGCCGCACCTGCTCTCCGGCGGACAGAAGCAGCGCATCGCCATCGCGGGCGTGCTGGCGATGAAGCCCGAGTGCATCGTGCTCGACGAGGCGACCGCCATGCTCGACCCCATTGGCCGGCGCGAGGTGCTTGCCGCCGTCGAAAAGCTCAACCGCGAGCAGGGCATCACGATCGTTCTCATCACCCACCACATGAACGAGGCCGAGCACGCCGACCGCGTGATCGTGATGAACGACGGGCTTGTCGTCATGGACGGCAAGCCCCGCGAGGTCTTCACCCGCAAAAAAGAGCTTGAGGACATCGGCCTTGCCGTGCCGGACACGGTCTCGCTGCTCTTCTCCCTGCGCGAGGCGGGCATGGACGTCCCCGTGGATGCCATCACCGTAGAGAAATGCGCGGACGCCATTGCGAAAAATTTTACCTAAGAGGGCTGTAACCTTGGAAGAGATCATTCGTGTAGAAAACCTGACGCACACCTACGGCGAGGGAACGCCGTTCTGCCGCAGTGCGGTGCAGGATATGTCGCTCGCAATCTATCGCGGCGAATTTTTGGGCATCATCGGCCACACGGGCAGCGGCAAGTCGACGCTGATCCAGCACCTGAACGGACTGCTCAAGCCGACCTCCGGCCGCATTTTGCTTGGTGGGGAGGACATCTGGACCGACCCGAAGAAGATTCGGAACGTGCGTTTCCGCGTGGGCCTTGTGTTCCAGTATCCGGAATACCAGCTCTTTGAAGAGACCGTTTACCGCGATATCGCGTTCGGCCCGACGAACATGGGCCTGTCGAAAGACGAGATCGACCGCCGCGTGCGTGAATCCGCGCACTTCGCGGGACTGACCGACGATCTGCTGGAAAAATCGCCCTTCGCCCTCTCCGGCGGGCAGAAGCGGCGCGTCGCCATCGCGGGCGTCATTGCGATGGAGCCCGAGGTGCTCGTGCTCGACGAGCCGAGCGCCGGCCTTGACCCGCAGGGCAGGGAAGAGCTGCTCGCAAACATCCGCGAATTCCACCGCGCGCGCGGCACGACCGTCGTGCTCGTGAGCCACAGCATGGAGGAGATCGCGAAAAACGTCGACCGTATCGTCGTGTTGTCGGACAGCCATGTGCTCATGAGCGGCACGCCGCGCGAGGTCTTCGCCCGCGGCGGCGAGCTGATGACCGCTGGCCTCGATGTGCCGCAGGTCACGCGCGTCGCGATGGCGCTGCGCGACAAGGGCATTGCCATCAACCCTGCCGTCTACACCGTCGATGAGCTCAGCGAAGAGCTTGTCGCGCTCAAGAGAGGGGGCGGCAAAAAATGCTGAAGGATATCACGCTCGGCCAGTTTTTCCCGGGCAACACGCTCGCCCATAAGCTCGACCCGCGCACAAAGCTCCTCGTCACGGTGCTCTACGTCGTGGCGCTCTTCACGGCGAAGAGCTTTATTGCCTACGGCCTTCTCATTTTGACGCTGATCGTCGCTGTGCGCATCTCGCGTGTGGGCGCAAAGACGCTCTTCAAGGGCTTAAAGCCGGTGCTGTTCATCATCGCGTTCACGGCGCTGCTGAACCTCTTTTACACCCCAGGCACGGAGCTGTGCCATTTCTGGATCTTCCGCATTACGATCGAGGGTGTGCGCGCCGCCATCACGATGATGCTGCGCATCACGCTGCTCATCATGGGCACGTTCCTGCTCACATATACGACCTCTCCCATCCGCCTGACGGACGGGTTGGAGAGCTTGCTTGGCCCCCTCAAGAAGATCAAGGTTCCCGTGCATGAGCTCGCGATGATGATGTCGATCGCGCTTCGCTTCATCCCGACGCTCATCGAGGAGACGGACAAGATCATGTCCGCGCAGAAGGCGCGCGGCGCCGACTTTGAGACCGGCAGCCTCATGCAGCGCGCCAAGGCGCTCGTACCGCTGCTCGTGCCGCTGTTCGTCAGCGCGTTCCGCCGCGCCGACGAGCTGGCGACGGCCATGGAATGCCGCTGCTACCACGGCGACGAAGGCCGCACGAAGCTCAACGTGCTGCACTATCAGACGCGCGACTATCTGGTGCTCGGCTACTACGCCGTGCTCGTGGCTGCGGTCATTGCACTGCGATAAGAAGGAAGGACGCTTTTATGCGAAATATCGCCCTCAAGCTCATGTATAACGGCACGGCCTATCACGGCTGGCAGGTGCAGAAAACGGTCTCCAGCGTTTGCGAGACGATGGAAAAGGGCCTCTCGAAGGTCTGCGGCGGGAACGTCAAGCTCGTCGGCTGCGGCCGCACGGACGCGGGCGTGCACGCCGAGCGCTACATCGCCAATTTTCACACCGAGTCGCGCATTCCGGTCGAACGCCTGCCGTTTGCCATCAACACGCACACGCCGGAGGATATCGTCGTGCGCGAGGCGCTTGAGGTGGCGGAGGATTTCAACGCGATCCTCTCGTGCCAGAAAAAGGAATACACCTACCGCATCTATAACTCCCGCATCAAAAACCCGTTCTATGTCAATCGGGCGTACTTTTACCCCAAGCACCTCGACGAAGAGGTGATGGACCGCGCGGCGCGCGCCTTCGAGGGCACGCACGACTTCCGCGCTGTCCGCTCTGTCGGCACGGAGACGAAGACCACCGTGCGCACCGTGCACTACTGCCGCGTGTCGCGCTCGGGTGATCTTTTGGAGCTCAAGGTCTGCGCGGACGGGTTCCTGTATAACATGGTACGGGCGATCACCGGCACGGTGCTCTACGCCGCCGAGGGGAAGCTCACGCCTGAGGATATCCCTGAGATCCTGGCCTCCGGCGACCGCTCGCTCGCCGGCCCTACGGTGCCGCCGGGCGGACTTTACATGACGAGACTTTGGTATGAGGATGAACGGCTCAATGAATGATCTCAAAGAGGAGAAGGGAACACGCGAAGAAATTCGTCGCTCGCGGGCGGCCCCGCGCCGCTCGGGCGGCGGGCTCAAGCGGGCGCTGATGGTGATTTTGGCGCTCGTGGTCGTGCTGGCCGTGGTCGTCGCCGCGGCGTGGAAGGATTTGAGCAGCCTTGACAGCGTGCGCCGCCTTTTCTCCTACAATAAGGTCACACAGGATGAGCAGGGCAAGGTGGAGCTTTGTTCGTTCAGCAACGACCGGAGCAATACCTTTGCGCTGCTCGGCGACCATCTGATCGTCGCCTCGACGACGGGCGTGTCGATCTACAGCAGCAGCGGCAGCGTAGTGGACAGCATGAGCGTGAAGCTGACGAATCCCGCCATCGCCATCGGCGGTCAGACCGCCGCGGTGTACGACGTCGGCGGTCAGACGCTGCTGATCTACTCCACAAGCGGCCTTGTGCGTGACATGAGCGGCGAGTGCAGCGGCGATATCCTGTCAGTCAGCGTCAATTCTTCGGACTATCTGGCGCTTAACGCCGAAAAGAGCGGCTACAAGTCCGCCGTCACGGTGTACGGCGCCTCGGGCGAGAAAATTTTTGCCTTCAATTCTTCGGAGCACTATGTCATCGACGCGGTCGTCATGCGCGACTGCAAGCGCATGGCGGCGGTAACGCTCGGCGAGTCGGACGGCTCGTTTGCCGACACGGTGAGCATCTACTCCCTCGGCAGCGATAAGGCGGACTCGGTCAATACGCTCACGGGCTCGCTCGTTTTATCACTCGACAGTGTGGCGGGAACGCTCTCGTGCCTGACGGACGAGGCGCTGACGCTGTTTTCGACGAGCGGCACGCTCGCGGGCAGCTATCACTATGAATATCCGTATCTGCGCGGCTCGAGTATGGGCGGCGACAACTACGCAACGCTGCTGCTCAGCCGCTACCGCTCGGGCAGCGCCTTGAAGCTCGTGACCGTCTCGTCCGACGGGACGGAGCTGGCGAGCCTTGACAGCAGTCAGGAGGTTTTGTCGATGTCTGCGGCGGGGAAGTACATCGCCGTGCTGTACAGCGACAGTCTGGTGCTCTACACGCCGCAGCTGCAGGAATACGCGCGGCTGGACGGCACGGAGTACGCGCGCTCCGTCATCATGCGCGAGGACGGCACGGCGGTGCTGATCGGCTCGTCGTCCGCTTGGCTTTATATTCCGTAATTTCTGTAAAACACTAAAAATGTTACAATTTATGACTTGAAAGGAGCGCGGGAAACATGAATAATGATTTTATGATCGACGCGGTCTTCGCGCTCGTGCTGATTTTGGGCGTCGTGTTCGGCGCCAAGCGCGGCTTGTTCCGCAGCTTTATGGCGCTTGCGGCGATCGTGCTTGCGCTGATCGGCGCGTCGCTTCTGACCGATGCTTTGACCGAGCCCGTGACCGACATGCTGATGCCGCGCGTCGAAAAGAGCGTGGAGGAATGGTTCAGCACCGAGGACGAGGCAGCGAAGGGCGGCGTCCCACAGATCGAGGGGGAGACCCCAGCGGAAAGCGATGCCTCAGGCGAAACACCGGACGGCGACGCCGCGCAGGACGCGGAAAACGTTCAGCAGGATGATTCGACGCTTGCGGTGACGGGCCTTCTCAAAAAGCTACTGCGCTTTGATCTGGACGGCGCGGTGCGCCAGTCGCTGCGAAATGCCGCGCGCGACGCGGCGCTTGCCGCTGTGAGGACGCTGCTCGGCAGCGTGGTGCGGACGCTCGTGTTCGTGCTGTGCTTCCTTGTGCTCACGGTGCTGCTCCGCTTAGTGACGGGCGGCATTGACAAGATGTTAGACTTGCCGGTGCTGAACGCGCTCAACACCCTCGGCGGCGGCGCGCTGGGCCTCATCGAGAGCGCGCTTTTGCTGTTTCTCGTCTGCGACATCGCGCCGAAGCTCGGCGTCAAGGCCTTTGCCGACTACGAGGGCACGTACCTCTTATCGTTTTTCATGAGCCATACCCCGAGCAGCCTGATCGCTGCGCTGTTACCCTGATTTTTACCCCCAAGGAGGAAATACTATGCAGCCGCAACTTTGTTCCAGATGTAAAAAGAATATCGCCGTTGTGTTCATCACCCGTCAGGAAAACGGGAAGAACGTCAACGAAGGACTTTGCCTTAAATGCGCGAAAAATCTCGGATTGCCGCAGGTGGACGAGATGATGCGCCGCATGGGCATCACCGATGAAGACCTTGACAA